>CAZGYK010000250.1:0-1524 GCA_964530485.1 uncultured Oscillospiraceae bacterium | reverse complement strand
TTTTACGGCAGCCTTCGTTGCCGAGAGAGCATCTTCAACGCGAAGCTTCTTTTCCTTCATCTCGATCTCGGTCGCCGCGCCAACACGGATAACAGCTACGCCGCCGGAAAGTTTCGCGAGGCGCTCTTCGAGTTTTTCGCGGTCATAATCCGAGGTTGTATCGGCAATCTGGGAACGGATCTGGCTGATACGGTTGTCGATTTCTTTCTTTTCGCCGTAACCGCCCATAATGATGGTCTCTTCCTTCTTAACCTGAACCTTCGACGCGCCGCCGAGGTGCTCAAGGGTAGCGTCACGAAGCTCAAGACCGATCTCTTCGCTGATAACGGTACCGCCGGTAAGAATGGCGATATCGCGGAGCATTTCTTTTCTTCTATCTCCGAATCCCGGAGCCTTAACAGCCGTAACAACAAAGGTTCCGCGGAGTTTGTTGACAATCAAGTTGGCAAGAGCATCGCCTTCGACGTCTTCCGCAATGATGACAAGGCGCTTCGCATTCTGGACAACCTGCTCAAGCAACGGAAGAACTTCCTGAATGCTGCTGATCTTTTTATCGGTAATGAGAATTGCCGCGTCTTCTAAAACCGCTTCCATCTTCTCGGTATCGGTTACAAGATACGGAGTGATGTATCCACGGTCAAACTGCATTCCTTCGACAACATCGGTAACCGTCTCAGAGGTTTTCGACTCTTCAATGGTGATAACGCCGTCCTTTGTTACCTTCTCCATCGCTTCGGCCACGAGGCCTCCGATAATGTCATCCCCGGCAGATACGGTAGCAACTTTCGCGATATCCTCGTTGCCCGAAACCTTCTGGGAATTCTTTACAATCGCACCGACAGCTACGTCAACCGCTTCCGAAATCCCGCGTTTAAGGGCCATTGGGTTCGCGCCCGCAACAACGTTTTTCATTCCTTCGTTGACAATGGCCTGGGCCAAAAGAGTTGCCGTTGTCGTTCCGTCTCCGGCGATGTCGTTCGTTTTCGTTGCAACTTCCTTGATCAGCTGGGCGCCCATGTTCTCAAATGCGTCTTCAAGCTCGATCTCTTTCGCAATCGTTACGCCGTCGTTTGTAATCAACGGAGCGCTGAACTTCTTATCAAGGACAACGTTTCTTCCCTTCGGTCCAAGGGTGATTTTAACGGTATCCGCCAGTTTGTCAATTCCCGCCTTCAACGCTTTGCGGGCATCTTCATTGTATTTCAAATCTTTTGCCATGTTTACTCTCCTACTAATTTATTACGATTCATTTTCTGGCTATTCAACAATTGCAAGAATATCCGCAACACGAACGATGGTGCATTCGTCATCATTCATCTTGACTTCGGTTCCGGCATATTTGGCCATAATTACTTTGTCTCCAGGCTTTACGGTCATCACGACCTCTTTCCCGTCAACCATTCCCCCCGGTCCTACCGCGATAACTTCAGCAATCTGCGGTTTTTCCTGGGCAGATGTTGTCAAAATAATTCCGCTCTTTGTTGTTTCTTCGGCCTCCACCATCTTGACTACGACTCTATCAGC
>CAZGYK010000249.1:0-1561 GCA_964530485.1 uncultured Oscillospiraceae bacterium | reverse complement strand
GATGCAAATGCGCCCTCCGGACGCTTAAACGTGCTCCCACAGCTTGGGTAGTCGAGGGGTTGCTTTTCAATTCTTCGGCGCAAGACATCATCCATCTGGTCAGAGATTTTCTGTATATCCCCAGTCGTAAGAGACAGCGTTACTGAAAGGACAATCAGGCTTGTATCATCTTGAAAGCAGCTCGTTCGATATTGAAATCCGCATTCAGCTCGGCTAAAGCGTCGTATACTTCCATCGTGTTCCAGCACGTCAATGCTCTCAACAACATCGCTGATTTCACCGCCGTAGGCCCCGGCATTCATAAAGACTGCGCCGCCTATTGATCCGGGTATCCCATATGCAAATTCAAGTCCTGTAAGGCTATTCTCTTTTGCACAAACGCATACATCCCGCAATAGCGCGCCTGCTTCGCAGATGATCGATTGATTCTCTATCGTTACTTGATTTAGTTTTTCGGTAAAGATGACAAGCCCTGAAAAACCTTCGTCTAGGGCGAGCACATTACTCCCTTTTCCAAGTATGTAGAATGGAACAGCGTTTGCCCTCGCAATAGAGATAATGGAGGTTAGCGCGGCTTTCGTCTCAGGAAAAGAGGCATATTGCGTTTCTCCTCCAGTCAAAAATCCAGTATGGCTTTTTAGCGATAGATTCTCAAAAAAGGGCGCATGTTGCGAGAATGATCGGATCAACTGTTGCTTCATGAACGCTCCTCATTAAATAATCGGTTCTTTCACAAGTCCAAGATCAGCCATCAGTTCTTCCGCAGCGTTATACCCAAGGGTCTTTTGACGGTTGTTCATTGCCGCAACCTCAATTATGACCGCGAGATTTCTTCCCGGTTTTACCGGAAGCGTTGTCGATGGGATGTCGACTCCAAGAATTTCATATGTATGTTCTTCTAGCCCCATACTTGAATAGTTTTTTCCAGATTCCCACAATTCAAGATTGATTACCATATCGATTTTTTCGGATATATTAACCGCGCCCATTCCAAAAATCCTACGAACATTGATGATCCCGATTCCGCGCAGCTCAACGTAATGTCGAATATTTTCCGGCGCGGTACCGACAATCGTCTTCCCAGATACTTTCCGGAGTTCAACAGCATCATCCGCGATCAGACGATGCCCACGCTTAACAAGCTCGATAGCTGTCTCGCTTTTCCCGATTCCGCTGTCACCCAGGATCAGAATTCCCTCTCCGTAAACTTCTACGAGAACTCCATGACGAGTAATTCTCGGAGCGAGTTCTACATTTAGGTAAGCTATTGCATCGGATACAAAGTTTGATGTCGATTCCTCTGAGCGGTAAATCGAAACATTGTTTTCTTTAGCGCATTCCAACATTTCCGGAAATACATCAATTCCTCGCGTAATGACAACCGCGGGAGGTTTCATTTCAAAAAGATGACGTACCGCTATTTTTCGCTCGTTTTCAGCCAGAGATGCAATATATGCCATCTCGACCTTTCCGCAAATCTGGATTCGATCGGGATTATTGTATTCCATAAACCCACAGAGTACAATTCCAGCGCGATTGATTTCCGGAGTACACAACAGAA
>CAZGYK010000248.1:0-1646 GCA_964530485.1 uncultured Oscillospiraceae bacterium | reverse complement strand
CTACGCCCGGCGAAAAGAAATGGTCTGTTCCATCTGTGAAAAAACCTTTTCAAGCAATGCCTGCTGCAAGGATGGCCACTATATTTGTGACTCCTGTCATTTGGAAAAATGTTTGGCTGACGTTCGTGAAATCTGCCTCAACGCAACCACCGATGACCCAATTGAAATCCTAAACGAAATTTTTGCTGCCCCTTCAATTCGGATGCACGGACCGGAACACCATGTCATTGTCAGTTCGGCGCTTCTCGCCGCTTACCGGAACGCAGGTGGAAAAATAAAGGGACGCCGAATCACTGATCTCGGAGTACAGCTCGATGAAGCGGCGCTTCGCGGAACGAAAGTTCTCTCCGATAGCTGCAGTTATTGCGGAATTTGCGGCGCCGCCGCAGCTTCCGGCATTTTTGTCAGTATTATTACCGGCGCAACGCCGCAAAGCGAAGGCGCGGTCTGGTCAATCCCAATCCAGATGACCTCCCGAAGCCTCGGCGCCGCCGCCAGAATCGGAGGTCCCCGATGCTGCAAGCGCAACAGCTATATCTCGGTCCTCGAGGCCGTCGACCTCATTGCCGAGGCAACCGGTATTGAACTGCCCCGAAGAATACCGGTCTGTCAGAGTTTTACGGACAATGTGGAATGCATTCGCCAGAAATGTCCCTTCTTCCCAAAAACATCCCCTTCCGGTAAATAGTATTCTGAAACTTTTCTCGTGATTCCTGCGCTTACGGTTGATCCCGTTTCGCATAATAGAAAAGAGAGCGGTCAATCGCCGCTCTCTTTTTGTTTCTGTAGGATTTTTTCAAGAAGATTCTCCGCCTCTTTTCGGCGCGTGTCGGTCTCTTTGACATCCGGCGCGAACCCGTCTTCCTCTTCAACCAAAACAAGCCCTTCGGTCAATGGAAACCGAAACTTTGAAACGTCGACCCTTTGCTCCTCGCCATCATCAAAAAGCAAAACCGCGATTCCCTCTTCAATTCTGTCAACCGAACAACGCTTCATTCAGTCCACCCTCTCTGTCAAGTAAAGCGATTACGTTTTCGCCATCGCTAATAAATAAGTATTCCCCGTGAAGATCAGTCCTAAAAACAGCCGCGCCGCTTTGTTCAAATCTCTCAAGAATTTCTTGATGCGGATGTCCGTAAGAATTCCCTTCGCCGCAGGTAATCGCAATATACGTCGGGCTAACAGCTTTAAGAAACGCCTTGCTCGAAGACGTTTTGCTCCCGTGATGCCCCGCTTTTAATACATCCGCCGCCAAATCGGCTTTTTCCTCGAGTAGCGCAGTCTCAACCTTCGTTTCCGCATCTCCGGTCAAAAGAAAGGCGGTGTCCAAATACTCATATTTCAGTACCAGCGAACAGTCGTTGAGATCCGGGAACCCGCCCGGCGACAAAACGGTGATCTCCCCAAGATCAAGCGCAAAACGCTCTCCCTTTTTTGCAATTTCCAATGGAATCTCAAGCTTATCTATCGTCCGAAGCAGATCAAAATAGAGATTCGATGTCGGGAGAATGGATTCGTCCACCTCGGAAAACACAATCTGTTTGACAATACAGTTCGAAAGAACCTCTTCCATTCCGCCAATATGGTCGGAATGCGGATGGGTCACGAAAAGGTAGTCGATCGTGTTGATTCCGTTTTCCCGAAGA
>CAZGYK010000247.1:0-1652 GCA_964530485.1 uncultured Oscillospiraceae bacterium | reverse complement strand
TGCACCGGTTTCCGCCCAGAGGCGCGAATACGAGGTCTGCGTGACGCGAGAGCGCATTTGAAAGGTCAGGACATGGGCAGGTCGGAAAGACCGTTATACCGCGATTTTGAAGAGATTCGATGACATCGGGATTCTGCGTTGAAACAACGACAGCGGTAACTTCCCTTTCTGGAAGTCTTGGCGAAACAAAAAAGTCAGTCATGTGCGAGCAGCTTTTTGATATCTGAGACATTTAGAGCCGGAATGACCTCGATACCAAAAGAGTTTTCGATTTTTTGAGCATTTGCCTTCGGCATCAAGCAACGCTTAAAACCAAGGTGAGAGGCCTCGTAGAGCCGAGATTGTGCATTCCTGACCGAACGCACTTCCCCTCCAAGCCCAACTTCACCGAATGCAAAACTGTTTTCGGGAATCGGTTTGTCGAGTGTTGAGGAAACGATGCTGCTTGCAACGGCAAGATCTGCCGCAGGCTCGTTGAACTGTAATCCTCCAACTACGTTGATATAGACGTCGAGACTTGAAAGGTAGTAGCCTGCGCGTTTTTCAAGCACGGCGATAAGAAGATTGGCTCGGTTATAATCAAAACCTGCAGTTGTGCGCCGCGGGGTTCCAAAGCCCGTTTTTGCGACAAGAGATTGTATTTCGGAAAGAATCGGGCGAGTTCCTTCCATAACGCAGGTAACACAGCTCCCTGCTACGCCGCTTTCGCGTCCTTCAAGAAGCGCAGCGCTAGGGTTTGAGATTCCGTCGAGACCCTTTTCGGTCATATCGAACATTCCGATTTCGTTGGTTGAACCGAAACGGTTTTTAGCGCTACGGAGGATACGGTAGGAAAGATAACGATCTCCTTCAAAATAAAGAACGGCATCGACAATATGTTCCATCACCTTAGGCCCTGCAATGGCACCGTCCTTGTTGACATGACCTACCATGAAAATCGCGATCCCCTGATCCTTCGCAACTCTAAGTAATAACGACGCGCATTCGCGAACCTGAGTAACGCTTCCGGGCGAAGAAGAGAGCGCGGCATAGCTCATTGTTTGAATAGAATCGATCACGACGAGCAACGGTTTTCTTTGAATGATAGTATTGATGATACTTTCAATATCGGTCTCGTTTGCGATATCAATGTTTTCGCCAGTGATTCCAAGACGGTTTGCTCGAAGTTTTATCTGCCGTTTCGATTCTTCGCCGGAAAAATAGAGTACATCCCCGCTTCCCGAGAGATTACCGCAAACCTGAAGCAAGAGGGTCGACTTCCCTGCTCCCGGTTCTCCTCCAATGAGAACAGCAGAACCTTTTACAATTCCACCACCAAGTACACGGTCCAACTCTTTGATACCGGTCGAAAAACGTTCTTCGTCATGCGTCTCAACCGAACTCAGTTTTTCGGTTGAAGTTGCGATAGAAGATGAGTAGTTACTATTCGATTTCGCTTTAGGATGTTGAATGACCTCTTCTTCCAAAAGAGTATTCCAT
Source organism: uncultured Oscillospiraceae bacterium (assembly GCA_964530485.1). Lineage (GTDB taxonomy): Bacteria > Bacillota > Clostridia > Oscillospirales > Ruminococcaceae > WRIP01. The sequence continues at coordinate 173 of CAZGYK010000247.1, read as the reverse complement.
TCCCCGCAGCCAGGGCATTGCCCAAACCATTTTCCAAAAGATTCTCCGCAGTTGTTACAAATATAGACGGTTTTTGTTTTTGCCATCGTTTTCCTCAATTTCAAAACTGTGTTGAAACGGCTGATAAAAGTGATTCAACAAGTGCAAGATAGTTTTTTGCTTATTGATGACGT
>CAZGYK010000246.1:0-1677 GCA_964530485.1 uncultured Oscillospiraceae bacterium | reverse complement strand
CCCGTTTGTTTTAAGTAATTCGTATGAGAACAAATCCATGAATCTAAGAGGCTTTCAGTTCAGGCGGCCGTTGGCGTTTGCCGGAAGTTGTTTTGTTCTAGCGGTTGCGGCTGCCTATATTGTCTCAAAACTGCTGTCCCTTGTCATTGTTCTTTTGACGGCGGCAGTTTTTCTATGCGCATTTTTCCTGGTTGTCGACAAAAATCGACGTAGAAACCTAATCATCCCGCTTTGTCTTGCGGCGTTGTTTTCTGCGGCAGGAACGATAGTTTCCGCGCTTGATTTAAGTAGAAAAGAGTTGATGACGGAGCGAATTGGGACGGAAGCGGTCTGTACTGTAGCAGTTGAATCCGTCGATCTAAAGGAAAGATCACAGCGCGTGTCCGGAAAAATTGTGTTGGCCGGCGAAAAGGAAGTCGAAGGCGTTAGGACGGTTTTCTATATTTACGGGGAGGAAGCTATTCGGGCAGGAGACGAAGTTGTTTGCCGGTTTTTCTTTTATACGGGCGGAAGGCAGAGTAGCGGCGGGATTCATTTGAACGTAAAAAGCGCCGAAGTTATTCAAGTTCAGAAAGGCGTCTATCCCTTGCTGTTATTTCTGGCAAGGAGCCGAGAGTCTTTAGAAGATATCTTTTTTCTGACGATGCCTGAAGAAGAGGCGGCGTTTGCTTCGGCAATGGTGGTTGGAGAGACGAGAGGAATGCCGGTTTCGATGTCAAGGATGTTACAGCGGGCCGGGGTATCCCATATTGTTGTCGTATCCGGAATGCACGTTACCATCCTTCTGGGAATCGTGTCCTTCCTGTTAAAACGTCTTAAACGGGGTTGGATTAAGCTGTTGATATCCGGTTTGTTTATGGCGGGTATCATCGTTTTTTATGGGTTTACGCCGTCGGTAATCCGGGCATGTATTATGGGCTTTATGGTATTCTTCGGAGGAATACTCTATTATCCGAATGATGGGGCGACGTCTCTTTCCATCGCCGCGGTTGTAATACTCTTACTATGGCCGTCTGCGATTCTTGATATTTCATTTCAGCTTTCGTTTTCCTGCTGTTTCGCAATGGTTCTTGTTTATCCGGCGATTCGAAAGCGGATACAGTTTTTGCGGGACAGTAAAGATAATCGGAAAGCGGTTCGGTTTTCGAAGAAACTTCTCGAATCTTTTTTGCTCTCGTTGACGATCAATATCGTTACGCTCCCGATTTTAATCCTGAATGGAATGCCGGTATCTTTGGTGTCACCGATCACCAATCTTTTCGCGGTACCGTTTGTTCCGTTTGCGATGATATTTTCGCTGATAACTGTAGTAGTATTTGCTGCTTCTCCGGCACTTGCCGGTTTTTTTGGAAGCATTGCTGCGTTTTGTATCAAGGCGATTTTATTGCTCTCGGAATTTTTTACAAAATTCAAGTATGCCGCCGTTGACGTGAACACAGCTATCTTTCGTTACTGGTTGACCTTTGCCGCGATAGTCCTGATAGTTTGGTTCCTCTTTAAAAAGAGAGAGCGATATTGGCTGTTGGCATTGACGCTGATTCTTCCGCTTATCGTTTCCTTGTTTATTGATGCAAGGTTTCGTTCGGGATCGCCGGAAGTCTTGGTTTGTAGCGGAGAGGCGGTCGTGCTTCGAGATGAAGGTACCGTTACAATTGTAATAAATCGGATGACGGCAGA
>CAZGYK010000245.1:0-1692 GCA_964530485.1 uncultured Oscillospiraceae bacterium | reverse complement strand
CAGGATTCTGCTTGTGCGTAAAGATGTTCCTCTAAATAAGTATCCGCGCGATGCGTATTACTACAGTGATGGACGCCTCTTTTATGATGATGGAAGGCTTAAAGCTGTTTTTGGGGTTGATGTCTCTTACGCCCAGAAGGATATCGACTGGACAAAGGTAAAAGCTGACGGTGTTGATTTTGCAATGCTGAGAGTCGGATTCCGCGGGTATACTGAAGGCGGGATTGTCCTTGATAATCGCTTCGAGAAAAATGTCGTTGAAGCGAAAGAGGCTGGCATTGATATTGGAATCTATTTCTTTTCTCAAGCCTTAAATGAAAGTGAAGCGAGAGAAGAGGCCCGTTGGGTGGTAGAGACGATAAAGGACTACGACATCACCTATCCTGTTGTCTTTGACTGGGAATTTTATCATGGGGTCGATGACGCTAGGACCAATGACATGGATGGAGAGACGCTTACAACCTGCGCGATTGCTTTTTGCGATGAGATTGAAAAAGCTGGATATACCCCGATGATTTATTTCAATATGTCTCTAGGTTATCTTTACTATGATATCAGCGAGATAGTTCCGTATGATTTCTGGCTTGCTGAACTTGGCGAACCGCCGATCTTCCACTACGATTTTCAAATGCTCCAGTATTCACATACGGGAACTGTAGATGGGATCGATGGTGAGGTTGATTTAAATCTCTGTTTTGTCGATTACAAAGGATAGTAAGGCTTGTTGAGAAAGAACGATTCATGATTTGTTGGGTACATAAATCAAAATTGTGAGGACAATTGGGATGATTAAGAGCAGCGTTCTTAAGGAAAAAATACGAGATGGAGCGTACGATAAACTTTTTGTCGAGCTGTATCATGACGATATCGAACGACAAAAAGAGCGCTACATTAACGCGATCCAGACCTTTGAGCTGATGTTTGGAAATGACCGTGACGTTATTATCGCGACAGCTCCCGGAAGAAGTGAACTGAGCGGAAACCATACGGATCACCAGAATGGATGTGTACTCGCTACTGCGGTAACTGTTGATAATCTGGCGATAGCTTCTCCGAAGGCAGATCACGAAATTATTATTAAATCGGAGGGTTATGATCCGGATATTGTGTCTACTGACGATCTCAAGATCAAGCCGGAGGAAGCCAATCGATCTTCTGCGCTGATTCGCGGAATCGCTTCATGGTTTTTGGAAAATGGCTATGAGATCGGTGGTTTGGATGCTTATACAATTTCGGATGTTCCAAAAGGATCTGGGCTTTCGTCCTCTGCCTGTTTCGAAATTCTTGTAGGCAACATATTCAGCGGTTTATTCAATAATAACAGTGTTCCGGCGCTGGATATTGCGAGAGCTGGCCGTTACGCCGAAAACGTTTACTTTATGAAACCGTCCGGCTTTATGGATCAGACAGCGTCGTCGGTAGGCGGAATCGTGTCAATCGATTTTGAAGATACCGCGAATCCCAAAATAACAAAAGTTGACAGTTCAATTCTCGATCATGATTATGCTTTGGTTGTTGTCAATACCGGAGATAATCATGCGGATTTGACGCAACAATATGCGTCGATTCCGGTCGAGATGAAAGAGGTTGCCGCCTATTTCGGAAAGAACATCCTTAGGGAAGTTGACGAAGATGCATTTTATGCGAACTTAAAGGAGTTAGCAGATAATAATAAAAGTGTTATCTCAGCAA
>CAZGYK010000244.1:563-1700 GCA_964530485.1 uncultured Oscillospiraceae bacterium | reverse complement strand
GGAAAATATAATAAGTGTATCCTTGGGAGATTATAACAAAGCAGGTAAGTCACAATGAAGCGTAGGCTCTTTCTTATCGTCAACCCAAAATCGGGCACAGCATCCATCAAAAACCGGATTCTCGATATTATCGAAACCTTTGTGCTCTGGGATTTTGAGGTTACGGTTCATACAACGACCGGCCCGGGCGATGCCGCCAAGCAAATCAAAGAGCGTGCTATGGATTTTGACCAAATCGTCTGTTGTGGCGGAGACGGAATCATCAATGAGGCGTTCAGCTCGCTCGCATTTATGCCGGATGCGCCCCCGCTCGGTTTAATTCCGACCGGAACAACCAACGACTTTTCCCACAGCCTTATGATCCCAACCGATCCGCTCAGCGCTGTTCGGACAGTCTGTGAAGGGACATCTTTTGACAGCGACTGCGGATTGTTCGGAGAACGCGTTTTTACCTATGCCGCTGCTTTCGGCCTTTTTACCAATGTTACCTATGAAACTCCTCAGAAACAGAAAAACCTACTAGGGCGTGCAGCATACGTCCTTGAAGCCATCAAAAATCTCCCCTCCTATACGCCCTATCACCTCGAGATCGACTGTGACCAAGGACATTTCGAAGGCGAATATATTCTAGGCATGATTACGAATACCGTTTCGATCGGCGGATTTCGAAAACTGTTCCACAACATCGCGGAACTTGACGACGGACTTCTCGAAGTCACGCTGATTAAACTTCCAAAAAAACTTGCGGATTATCAAAAGGTCATCAATGTTCTGATCGGCACAGATCATTTTGATTATTCAAACTCTGACTTCTTGACCGTGATCTCAACAAACGAGCTCCGCTTGAAGAGCAAAGAAAACATTGCCTGGACGCTTGACGGAGAAGAGGGCGGTATCCAAAACGACGTCGTGATCAAGGTGTTACCCAATGCCGTTCGCGTTACCGTTGCAAAGGACTCGAATCCGAAACATGTAGACGACATAACGCAAGATTATCTCTCTTCGAAATAATTAAAGCCGCCCAGAGTTGGGCGGCTTCTTGATTTCTGAGAACTAATTCAATAACCCGGCGACAGCTGTTCCGATCAACGGCGCATCTTCGATCCGTATCGTCTTAAAATATCTGCGAAGTTTTCC
>CAZGYK010000244.1:0-553 GCA_964530485.1 uncultured Oscillospiraceae bacterium | reverse complement strand
CCCTCTACCAGCTCCTCGAACAACGGGAATAAGTGGTCGCGAAGCCAAACCGTTTTATAGAAAGTTGTTCCGTCCGCACAAACCAGCGCCGGACGTTCTTTGCTTTTTCCGGCATCCGCTTTTTGAAGCGTCGCGCCAAAGACTACCGCCGTCAGATACGCTGCGCGTCTCATCACGCTGTCGATCAGCCTGATTCCCGCAAGAAGATCCTCCTCTGAATTCTGGAAACAGGCAGCAAGCGGATTGTCCGCCTTATGGTCCTCATAAAAACGGTCGGTATGAACGAGAGGAATCTCTTTTAGAGCAAGGATGTTGTCTCTTGTCTCCTCTCCAAAGATCCCCTCCTCGGCCGCTTTTCGCAGCACTTCGAGAACCACCGTTCCGAGGTAGGCGCCGGAAATCATCTTCTCCGTCTTATGTGACCCCGGATTTTCGCTTTTAGCATCGATGTCGAGGTCGATCTCTCCGCGGAGATAGCTCGAATAATAACCCGACTCGACGTTGATTATCATGTCTCCGTCCTTTGGATAATGCTCCGGAAGTCGGCTGATAT
>CAZGYK010000243.1:0-1701 GCA_964530485.1 uncultured Oscillospiraceae bacterium | reverse complement strand
TTGTTTTTCCGACAGCCGGGCGCCGGGGATCGTCATAGCTGAGATTCATAAAGATAAGGCGCTCGAGAAAACAGCGCATCATTCCGGTTACGTCGGCGAGGTAGATCGGAGAACCACAGAAGAGAACATCCGCTTTCATCACCCGCTCGAGAATCGAAGAGAGATCGTCCTTCATTGCGCAGACGCCATTTCCGTTGGTCTCGCTTCGTTTACAGGAAAAGCAGCTGACACAACCCCGGTAGTTGAGGTCGTAGAGATGAATCATCTCGATAGAGGCACCTTTTGACGCGGCGCCTTTGAGCGCGCTCGAGAGAAGAGCAGCGGTATTGCCTTGTTTTCGGGGACTTCCGTTGACTGCAATCACATTCATAAGAAAACCTCTTTATCAAGATCAGCGCTCGGCGACGACAATCATTCGGGTACTTTCGGTTTTGCTATAGGGCGTCATCTCATAGTCACCGAGAAAGGAAACGCGCGAGAATCCGGCGGCCAGCAGCAACCTTCGGTAATCGTCTTCCAGAAGAAGGCGGTATCGCATATCGTACTGGCGGTGTTCCTGGCGCGCAAAGGTATGGAAGATATCGAGAATATGGATGTCGAGGAAATCCTCGGTTGCCTCTTTGACAAAGACGCGGGTAAAATCCGGCTGGTTGACGACGACTTCAATCGGAGGAACTTCGAGAAGATTCCGGTCGGTCGTCCCCTGGGTTAAGACCAGGATCCCTTTGGGTAGAAGGCGGTTTCGCATCGACGTAAGCGCGCGGATCAGGTCTTCGTCGGTATGGAGGTGCGGCAGCGACGTTGAGAGGCAGACAACGGTATGAAAGCGTTCGTCAAAGGCCTGTTCGAGCGAGCGGAAATCACATTGTTTTAGGCCGATTTCCAGATCTTTTCCCGAAAGATACCGCCTTGCAACGTCCAGCATGGATAGGGAAAGATCACTTCCCGCGACCTTTTTGTCCATTTGGTGGAAGGCGAAGAGATGGTGACCGGTTCCACAGGCACAGTCCAGCACCGATTCGACATGATAGAGCGCAAACAGTCTTTCAAAAAAATCATATTCGTTGCCGCTTATCTGGTCCGAAGTATCGAAGCGGTTGTAGTCATAAGCAAACGATTGATAGAGGTCGTTTGTCATTTTTCGATACCGTTTCTTGCGGGCAGATTGTCGGTAAACGGATGCTTTTGCATCTGCATCTCGGTAACATAGTCAGCCATAGAAATCAGAGTCTCGGATGGATCGCGCCCGGTAATGACAATTTCGGTATTGGGAAAGGAAGAAAGAAGCCGGATCAGCTTATCTTCTTCGAGCAGCCCCTCGTTGATCGCGTCGAGAACTTCGTCGAGCACGATTAAGTTGTAGTCATTCGCCATGTTTTCGATCTTTTCAAAAAAACCGTTGACGTTGTCCTTGAGGGAGATCAATTCGTCGGCGGTGAGCTGCCAGGTAAAGCGGGGGCTTGCGACGCAGCCGGTATCGACGCCGATTTGTTGGAGCGACGCGATTTCTCCGCTTGTATTGTCTTTTAGAAAGGAACAGAATAGGATGTTGTTTCCATAATTTGCTGCGCGGGCACAAAGACCAACAGCGGCGGTCGTTTTGCCTTTTCCGTTGCCGTGATATATATGTCTTTTAGCAGATTCGATCATTTGATTCGCCTCCATTATGTACAGATAAAGTACGTTGGGCTTCGGTAGAAA
>CAZGYK010000242.1:0-1701 GCA_964530485.1 uncultured Oscillospiraceae bacterium | reverse complement strand
AACACCGTTCTTCTGAAGGTCAACCAGATCGGAACAATTTCCGAATCGCTCGACATGATCCAGCTTGCTTACGAGAACGACTTTGGCGTAATGCCCTGCTCATCCCGCGGCGAAGGCATCGACATCGTCGACTACTGCGTAGGTATCAACGCAGGTACAGTTCGCGAATCCGGCCTTGGCATGTACGGCAACCGTTTCATCGAGATCGAAAAAGAACTCGGAAAACGCGCCCGCTTCGCAGGCAAACACGGACTCAAAGGCGCCCGTTTTGCACTGAAAAACACGAAGTAATAATACGATCAAAAAGAGAGCGGGTGAATACCCTCTCTTTTTTGATGCTGGCGTCAAACAGATATCGAACAATTTCAAAGCACAAAAAACCGGGCCGCCGCAGGGAGACCCGGTTTTTATTCGTTTTGATTCTTCCATTCGTCAAAAAGAATCGCATAAACGTATTCATCGTACCAGTCGCCTTCCGGGTTGCTCCGCAGGCGGCGGTTTTTTAGAAAGTGGGCTTCTCTTCGCATGCCGCATTTTTCCATAACGCGGTAGGAACCGTGGTTTTCGGAAAAACAGGAGGAATAGATGCGGTGGAACTTCAGAGTTGAAAAGCCGAATTCAATCAGCGCTTTTGCCGCCTCGGTCATATACCCGTTATTCCAGTAATCCTTGTTGAGCGTCCAGCCAACCTCCGCTTCTAGAGGACCTCGCAAATAAAGTCCGCAGGCCCCGATCAGCTTGCCGCTGTCACGGCGCTCCAGCGCAAAATCATACTGGAGACGCGGCAACTTCTTGTTTGCCTCGATCGTTCGGCTTAGAAAGTCTTTTGTATCCTTTTTGGTGTTCGGCCCGAAGGTCATATATTTGACAACATCGGGATCGCTTGCATAACTGTGGACATCCGCCAAGTCGTTTTTTCGAAACGGACGCAGGCGGAGACGGTCTGTATGCAACTCCATATGTTACCTCCGGCGATTCAGTTTCGGACGGATACGAAAAAGGTACATAGAAATCAGGCGCGTAAGCGCGATGTCAAAGAGAAGAAAGGCAAGGTTTCCGGCGAGGAGCAGAACGATCAGAAAGCCTTTCGTATAGCCGGCAAATTCCGAAAGAACCATCTCGGAAACAAAGACCGAGGTCAAAAGCCAGTAGATGATCAGGATAGAGGCGTTAAACGCCAAGAATTTGAAGATCCAACCGGCCAACTTGTTTTTAACATTTTCAAAAACGCCTTTCAGGATCGGATAATGACCAAAGAAGAGGGCGAAGAGAAACGCGATTTCCTTGTCGGGAATGAGAAGAAGCGAAAGCGTTGAGATCGCGATATAGACAAGAAGCGCAAAGCGCTTTCCGTATTCCAAAGAGAAGTAGAGGATTGTGAGCGAAGAAATGGCAGGAACGGCAAAGGTTGCAAACGGGATCACCGAGCCAAGAAACATGACCGCAACTGCAGCGGCGGTTAGAAGTCCCCCGAGGGCAACTCGGTAGGTATTGCCTTTGTTCTTCCCCATATTAACAGCAACGGATCAGGTCGCCGCCCATGCATTCGCAGCAACAGTCGGCACAGAGCAGCCCGGAACAAATGTCACAGCCGGAACAGCCGCCTGAGGTCGGACGGGTATTGTAACCGCCGTAGGGGTTTCCGGCCGCGCGTCCTCCGCGGTTATTGCGTTGCGGTGTTCTCATTTTCTTATTGTACCA
>CAZGYK010000241.1:1468-1708 GCA_964530485.1 uncultured Oscillospiraceae bacterium | reverse complement strand
CATTCAGCCGACGGGGGGATTTCAGCTCGGCAATTATATTGGGGCGCTAAAAAACTGGCACCAGATGCAGGATGAATGCGATTGTATTTACAGCGTTGTTGATCTGCATTCGCTGACCGTCCGGAACGATCCGGCGGAGCTTCGTGCGAAGATTCGCGAGGCATCGGCGATGCTTCTCGCGCTCGGGATTGACCCGAAGCGCTCAATTTTATTCATTCAAAGCCATGTTCGCCAGCACGC
>CAZGYK010000241.1:0-1458 GCA_964530485.1 uncultured Oscillospiraceae bacterium | reverse complement strand
GATTTTATCCTGTTATACTCAGTTTGGTGAGCTTTCGCGAATGACACAGTTCAAGGACAAATCGCAGAAGCATCCTGAGAATATCAACTCGGGGCTTTTTACCTATCCGGTTTTGATGGCGGCGGATATTCTACTTTATGAGACCTCTCTGGTACCGATCGGCGACGACCAGCGCCAGCACCTCGAGCTTACCCGAGACATTGTCGACAGGTTCAACGGCATCTACGGCGACGTCTTCACCGTTCCTGAAGGATTTTATCCGAAGGTTGGAGCTCGTATTATGTCGCTTCAGGAGCCGACGGCAAAGATGAGCAAATCCGACCCGAACGACAACGCGAAAATCATGCTGACCGACAAGGACGACGCGATTATCCGGAAGTTTAAGCGCGCGGTTACCGACTCGGGAAGCGAGATCAAACGCGGAGAGGGAAAAGAGGGGATCGTCAATCTGATGACCATCTATTCTGCGTTGACCGGGAAGAGCCTCGACGAAGTAGAGCGGGAATTTCAGGGCGTAGGGTACGGCGACTTTAAGCTTGCGGTCGGAGAAGCGGTTGTTTCTGTTGCTTCGCCGATCCGGAAGGAATACGAGCGGATCCTCGCCGACAGGGCTTATCTTGACGGCGTTTTGAAGGACGGCGCGGAACGCGCGGCGGCGCGGGCAGAACGGATGCTTCGAAAGGTTCAGAAGAAGATTGGACTCAATATTTTTAAGTAAATAAATTCTTTGCCGCAAGGCGGCAGAAAGGAACCAGAATATGCTCGATTTTGAATTCTATTCACCGACGAAGGTGATCTTTGGCAAAGGCGCCGAAGAGAAAACAGTTGAGGCAGTCAAATGGGCGAAGGGCAGCCGCGTTCTTCTTGTTTACGGAGGTTCGAGCGCCAAAAAAAGCGGTCTTCTCGACCGCGTCGAATCGCTCCTCGCCGAGGGCGGAATCGCCTATGATTCTATTGGCGGCGTAAAGCCAAACCCGCTTCTTTCGCTTGCGCGCGAGGGAGTAGACAAAGCGATCAAGTTCAAAGCCGACCTGATTCTTGCGATCGGGGGCGGAAGCGCCATCGACACAGCGAAGGCTATCGCAATCGGCGCGGCAAATATAGGCAAGGATATCTGGGATATTTTCTGGTCCGGAAAAGAAGTACCGGAAAAGGCACTTCCGGTCGGCGTCATTCTCACCATTTCGGCGGCGGGGAGCGAGACCAGCAACTCAGCGGTTCTCACCAACGACGAGACGCTGAGAAAGAGCGGAATCAACACCGATTTTAATCGCCCGAAATTTGCTATCATGAACCCGGAATTGACCTATACACTTCCGAAAAACCAGATCAGTAACGGCGTTGCAGATATTATGATGCATACGCTTGACCGCTATTTTACCGCGAAGCTCGGCAACGACTTCACCGACGCGATCGCAGAAGCGCTTCTTCGAACCATGATAAAATACGGACCGGTTA
>CAZGYK010000240.1:0-1709 GCA_964530485.1 uncultured Oscillospiraceae bacterium | reverse complement strand
GTAACGCTTTCGATCGCTTCCTTTAATTCCGCTTCCCGGTCGCCTCGAACCCAACCGACAAGATAAAAAACGGAATCTGTTGCTCCATAGTACGCCTGATCGCGGGCCAGTTCGGTCGCTTCTCTGTCGCGAAGACGACGCAAAGCGTCTATTTCTTCCGCGGCTTTTTCGGCGTCCTTTTTGAGGTCATCAATCTTCCGCTCGTTGTCTCTAATTTCTGTTTCGTTCCGCTCAAAAACGGTAAACGCCGTCTCATTATGCTGGGGAGGCGTCGCCTCGACAAAGCCAAGCAGTTTTGCTTGGTCAAAAATTTCTTCATCTAAATCGCGGTGAGAAATCAAAAGGGCGGCCACACCAGACGGACCTTTGCCATACAATTGTACCGTACCGCCGGCCTCTTCAACCCCGCTAAGTCCGGTTGAAATCGCCCGCTCCGGAAAGAACCCCGTCCTCACCTTCGTAAAACGTGTATCCGCTATTTCACTCAGCTTGATATCAAGATTCATCCAGGGGAACAAAACGGCATTCGCCGAACGCAGTACTTGAATCCGCGCTTCTTTCGTCTGAATATCTTCCTTAATCTTTAGTATCTTCGCCGCAAGAGCATCGTCGGTCTCACTGTCCGCAACAAGATCCTCAAACACAACTTTCGGCTTTTCTTTGAGCATCGACTCTTTTTGCTTAAATCCGTTCGCAAACGAAAGCGCCGCCGTCGCTCTATCAAGCGCAGCTTCCTTTTGCTTCAGGGTAACATCTTCACGCTCCGCTTCATTGTCATCAATGATCATCAGAAGCGAACGCCGCTGGAGCTCCTTGAGCAAAGCCCGGCGGTCCTCTGCTAGCGCATATACCGTCGCCTTTTTCATCGGAATAATCATCGTACATCCCCCGCGGATTTTGTAATATACGAAACAGCCGCATCCAGTTTACTCTCCGCTGCAGCTAGAATCTCTTCGTCTTTTTTTGCACCGTCATCCAGGAAAGCCTTCGCCTTCTCCTCAGCCATCTTTGTTGCCTCCGACAGCTTCAATACCGAAGCCTCCTCGGCCTTTTCGATAATCGCCGCCATATCCAAATCCGTAGCCCGCTCCTTGTCGCGGACAAACTCCCGCGCCTTCTGTTGGGCCTCTCGGCGAATCTCGGCCGCTTTCTGTTCGGTTGCCTTGATTTCCTCAAGAATATTCATACGCACCCCGTCCTTCTGTCATACTCTATGCAATGATGGCATGCTGTCATTTCCAAAACTGTCACAATCACATTAAATAATAGCATAGACCGCCGGGCATTTCTATAATGAAATGATAAAAAGAGGCGTATTTGTTAACAATCTATGAAATTTGGAAGCATACACAGTTTGCGGAGCAGTTTTTTGTATGTTTTAACAACAAATGTGACTGGTTTGTTATTGTCTAAAGCTTTTTCCGCCATTGCATTCCATCGCCTATGGTCTTAAAATAGTACTTATTACATAATTATGGGGAGATAGATGAAACTTCGGACTCTAGACAAAACAGATAAAAGGCAGGTTCAACAATTTATACTTTTCCCCTTTCGGCTCTATTGGCCGGAAAAGGGGATCTATGTTCCTCCCTTGGTCAAAGGACAGCAGAAACTGCTTATGGGCGGGGACTGCATGTTGCTTTCCGGAGGGCCCTACGACCTGTTGATGGCGTTTGATCATGACGATCGTCCGGTTGGCAGGATTCTCG
>CAZGYK010000239.1:0-1711 GCA_964530485.1 uncultured Oscillospiraceae bacterium | reverse complement strand
GACTGTTATCTGAAGAGCATTTCTCGTCGGAGTTTGATGAACAGCTTAAGAGTCTCGGCGAGTTTAAAAAAATCGATACCATTGCCGCCGATGGGGAACAGGACAGCAATGGGAACTCATTTGTGATCGCGATTGCGGTTGTAACCTACGAGAGAGACTGGACCAGAATTCTCGTAACATTTGATCAGGATCTCATGATGACGAGCATCAATATGAAAAAGTAGTCATACACTCTAAAATAGGATTTTTTGTTATGACAAAGATAATATGAGATTGATACAATTGATATAAAAAATGACCGGGAAACTGGTCATTTTTTGTTTTTTGAGAATTGATGTATAATTGATTCAACAAAGGATAGCAAGTAAGGAAGAGAGCAGGATCTTCGACTCTTAGAGTGGAGGGAAGACGGATGGGGATTCAAAGTCAACTCCGAAAATCGATTGTTGCGAATGCACTGGTATCCATTTTTTTGATCGCGATCGTGATACTGGCGATTCTAACGGTTTTTTTGGCAACCTACCAGAATACAATGTCCAGCAGACTTGCCGAACTGATACAGTCCTACGGGATTCGCAGGGAGGAAGTTCAGGAACTGATGAAGGTTGGAATCGGCGAACTGATCTATGGCGGTTCGCGGTTTCCCTTAATTCCGATTTTTGGAATTGTTGCCGCGCTGATCGTCGTATCGGTATCGGCGCTGTTTTCGAGAATTACATCGAGAGTCATTCTCGTACCGCTAAAAGAGCTTGAAACCGCCGCCAACCATATTGCGGAAGGGGATCTCGATTACAAGATCAGTTATGATTCCGACAACGAGTTCGAATCGGTAAAAGATGCGTTCAACGAGATGCAGGTAAAGCTAAAAGAGCTCGTTTATGAAAACCTGAAACAAGAGCAGTCGAAAAAAGAACTGATAGCGGGGATTTCTCATGATCTCAGAACGCCGCTTACGTCTATTAAGGGATATGTCCGCGGGATGCAGGACGGAGTTGCTTCTACTCCGGAGAAGCTCTACCGGTATCTTGATACCATTAGCGCGAAAACGACCGAAATGGAGGTCATGATCGACAAGCTCCTTGAGTTTAGTAAAATTGACGCCGGCGAGGTTTATCTGCGGCTTGAACGCGTAGACATGACCGAATTTCTTAGAGGTTACCTCAGAACTGTGAGCGAAGATATGCGCCAGAGAGGGCTTGAAGTAACCTACTCTCCAAGGGATTTGGATTCGAAATCGAGCGTATTGGTTGACTTTGATGAGATGAGCCGTGTATTTTCGAATATCCTTGAAAACAGCGCTAAGTACCGGACGAAGGAAAGAGGACACGCAACAATCGATTCTTATCAAATGAATGACAGCTATATGATTGAAATCTCGGATGACGGCCCGGGCGTTCCAAAAGAGCAGCTCGACAGAGTTTTTGATACGTTTTACCGCGGAGATCCGTCAAGGGCTTCGAATATCAAAGGGAGCGGACTTGGCCTTGCGATCGCCGACCGGATCATAAAGGCGCACGGCGGAGAGATTTTCGCAGAGATGAGAGATCGTTTTACGATAGTAATCCGCCTGCCGCTGAGTGAAGGAGAAAGAGGGGGGTTCGATGAAAAAGATACTGATCGTTGAGGATGACCACGACATTGCCGCTTTAGAGGCAGACTATCTCGAGGCGAACGGCTATTTGGTCGAGGTTGCCGACAATGGCAAGAATGG
>CAZGYK010000238.1:0-1715 GCA_964530485.1 uncultured Oscillospiraceae bacterium | reverse complement strand
CTATTCTCCGGTTCAAATCCGGATGGCGCCTCCAGTTGAAACTTGTCGAGAAAGATTCTATTTTCGACAAGTTTTTTATTATTTTGATTATTTTTTATTACTTCCGAAATCAATAAGATCACGTCTACTAAACGGTTAAAACGCAACAGGATTCTCTGTGCAGAGAAAGATAGGGGAAAATCATATCGTATATTTTGTTTGACCTGTATCTTCTTCTAAAATGACGAACATAGTGTTCGAGACGGAGTTTTTTTGCTATACTGATAGAAACACTTGTTTGGGGGAAGTTATGACTTCAATATTAAAGAAGCAGTTTCATGAAAGCGGATTTCTTTTTGAAGCGGTAAAAGCGTCTCGCCTTGAAGATATTAAGCTCGATTTCGAGAATCTGGCCAAAGAACATGTTTTGAACGACACCCATCACTGGATCTTGAATGATATTTTCGAGCTAGAACTCCCGAATCTTTCTTTTCCAATCCGCTCTATCCTTATCATTGCGATTCCAATTTACGCCTACTATAATGCTGTGTTTTCTTTTAGCTCTAAGGAGTACCACCTGAGAAGCCCGGGCGAGGCGGATTTTGAAAAGGCAGACTCAATTATCCAACAATCATTTTCCGAACTCGGTTATCATGCGGAGCCTACTTGGCGTATTCCCTCAAAACGAATCGCCGTCCGAAGCGGAATGGCGAAATACGGAAGGAACAACATCACATATACCGATTCTTTCGGTAGCTTTCAGGCGTACATGACTTACTTTTCCGATCTTCCGTTATCCTCGGACGCATGGGGAGAAGTATTGAATATGCCAGAATGCAACGGATGTAAAATCTGTCAGAAACTCTGTCCTACAGGTGCAATCAAAAACGACCAATTCTTAATTGACAATTCCCGATGCATTTCTCTTTACAATGAGATTCCAAGGAAACCATTCCCGGAATGGATTCCGCTTTCAGCCCATAATATGCTCTATGACTGCCTAATCTGCCAGCAGTCCTGTCCGATGAACATAGGACATGTGAAAATAGCGGATAAGGTTGTTTCCTTTGACGAGGATGAAACCGCAACGTTTTTGTCGGGTGCTGTTGAATCAATTTCTCCCTCCTCGCTGGAAAAACTTGATATTCTCGGAATGGCGGAAAATATGGAATCAGCTTGGATACTCTGTCCAGAAACGTACAAATTCTGATCGATCAAAAGAACTCCGAAATTGTGTAGTGCGGAGGAAATCATGCCAATAAATATGATTCATGTCTTTGGAGCCTCCGGGTCTGGTACCTCAACGTTAGGCCGCGCGATCAGCGAACGGTTCGGGTACCAGTTTCTCGATTCAGATGATTTCTTGTTCTATCCGACCGACCCGCCATATCAATCAATGCGAACTTACGAAGATAGGCTTTCTCTTTTGGAAAGCAGGATAGATGAAGCGAAGAATCGCTGTGTCATCTCCGGTTCTCTTGTTCGCTGGGGAGATGCCCTTATTCCACGCTTTGACCTTCTTGTCTGGCTTAAAGTGCCGACTGAAATCCGGCTTGAACGCTTGAAGAAAAGGGAAGAGCAGGACTTTGGGAACCGAATACTCCTTGGTGGTGATATGTATGAAATATTCAAGGACTTCATCCCATATTCAAGTCTTTATGATACCGCCGACGACGAAGACACCCGAAGCGAAGCGCTCCATCAACGGTGGATTGATAAAATCCAAACCAAAAAAC
>CAZGYK010000237.1:1523-1744 GCA_964530485.1 uncultured Oscillospiraceae bacterium | reverse complement strand
GTTGATAGCGGTTTCTTCGAGCGACAGGTAGTCGCCTTCCTGTTCCGCTTGAATCACATCTTCTAGCTTGGGTTTTGTTTTCGGATGTTTTGGCGTAAAAACGGTACAACAATCCTCGTAGGGCAGAATTGAAATCTCAAACGTATCGATTTTTCTTGCCATCTCGGTGATCTCGGTTTTGTCGAGGCCAATCAGCGGCCGAAGAACCGGAATAGAGGATG
>CAZGYK010000237.1:0-1513 GCA_964530485.1 uncultured Oscillospiraceae bacterium | reverse complement strand
TGGGAAGCTACTTGGGCGAGGCTTTCCCCGGTGATGATCGCGCCGCAGCGCTCCTTTTCAGAAAGCCGTTCCGCAATTCGCATCATCGACCGCCGCATCAGAACCGTAAAAAGGGACTCCGGACAGTCGCGTTGGATCTTTACCTGAACATCCGTAAAAGGGACACAGAGAAGAGGGAAGTTCCCCGTATACAAGCTGATTTTTCCTGCGAGTTGTACAACTTTGTCGAGCGCATAGTCGCTTGTATAGGGCGGGGACATAAAATGAACCCCAACGAGATCCAGCCCACGCTTTGCCATGAGATACGCCGCGACAGGGGAATCGATTCCCCCGGATAACAGAATTGATGCGCGTCCGCTTGTCCCGGTCGGAAGCCCTCCGGCTGCCGGAAGTTTTCCGCTATGGATATAGGCGGCATAGTCGCGGACTTCGACGATAACCTCACAATCGGGATCTTTCATCGTGACTTTCAAATGGGGAAACTCAAGGAGAATTTTTCCGCCGATATAGGCCGAAAGCTCCATTGAAGTAAGCGGAAAAGATTTATCTGAGCGCTTACCGCTGACCTTGAATGTTTGCGCATGATTGAGCGCGTCAAAGAGGTAACTGATTGCGTCGCTGGCGATAGTGTCCGCGTCTTTTTCAGTAATCAAAGCGCGGTGGATCGCCGCAATTCCGAAGATTCTCGAGACAAGGACAACCGCCTTTTCGAGGTCGGCTTCTCCAATCGGCTCGATATAGATGGTTGACTGGGCATAATATACCTTGAACTCTCCGGCAGTAGCCACCCGCCGCTTAATCGTTTTGATCAGCTGGGCTTCGAAGGTATGCCGGTTTAATCCCTTTAACGCCAGTTCACCATATTTTGCCAGAATAATCTCTCTCATAATACCCTTATATTCTATTTCTTTTTAATAACCAATTGTTCTTTTGCCGTACGAAGAAGGGATACCAGCTGTTCAATATCCTCTTCGGTATTGTCTTTCGAAAAACTGATCCGAATCGATGAATCGATGCGGTCCTTTGGAAGGCCCATTGAGATCAGCGTTCGGCTGAGGGCTCCTTTTGCACAGGCGGATCCGCTCGAAACCATGATGCCGTTGTCATCCAGGTAATGTAAAAGCGTTTCGGAGCGCAGGCCCGGCAGGGAGATATTTAAGATATAGTCCGAAACATCATGTTCCGGGGAGTTGATAACGATGTCTTTTTCTGACAAGAGTTTTTGGCGGAGCATCCGGTTTAGGACAGCGGCATGAAGCGTCCGGCTATTGGTATCAAAAGCCGATACTGCCGCTTTCATCGCCGCAATAAAAATTACATTTTCCGTTCCGCTGCGAAAACCATTTTCCTGTCCGCCTCCGAAAATAACAGGCGAAATATGAAATCCTTTTCGGATATAAAGCGCGCCGATTCCTTTTGGACCATAAATCTTGTGGGCGGAAACGGCGGCGGTATCAATCGATGTCGACGACAGCCGAATGGGGTACTTCAAAAAGCCCTGGACCATATCACA
>CAZGYK010000236.1:0-1829 GCA_964530485.1 uncultured Oscillospiraceae bacterium | reverse complement strand
AGAGGAACATGAAGCCGATCATGTTGATCTTAAAATATTGAATCGCCGCCAACAGTGTTGCCGGATCATCCTTCGGCGCAAGAAGATAAAGCAATTGGGGCGCGAAAAGGAAGCCGAGTATCGCGGTAGCTCCCGAAGCAAACAAGTTGAGCATCATGCCCTGACGAAGCGCAAACCTCGCCCTCTCAATATCGCCTGCGCCCCGCGCGCGGGCAATCATAGCAGTTACGCCTACGTTGAGCGACATAAACGTTGTCATCAAAAGAAATTTTACCTGGTTCGCCGCGCCGACGCCGGCAATCGCGTAACTTCCAAGCGTTCCGACCTGCATCAGGTCAAACATTCCGGTCAGCTGGGTCAGCGTCATCTCGAGAAGCGCCGGCCAACCAATCCGAAGAATATCCATATAGAGGGCCTTGCTTTTTACCCCCTTCGGCAAAACTTTGGAGTAGCGCTCCGCCTTACCCTGATTTTTTTCGCCCGCCGGCAAATCATCAAGCGTAATTCGAATAACCTTGTGCTTCGGTTCGTCTTTATCCAGTTCCGGAGCTACCGGCGCATCTACCGGTTCATCTCCAACCTCAGCCGACGACGTAAATTCTTCTTCCTGTTCTTTCTGAAGAAGATCCGCCTGCTCCTGTCCGTTTTCTTTGTCCATGCTCCCCTTTTCCGATCAAAAGACCGGTTTCCTCTCCCTGCGATGACATGTTTGGAATCAACTACGGTTCCAACGTACATCTTTGTATCTCATTATTACTAAAATAATAGGACGGGGGACAAGATTTGTCAAATCAAAATAGGACGGTTGTCCTGAAATAAAAAAAACGGCCTTACGGCCGTCTTCGCTATAGATTTCTCGGTGAACTTGCGCTCAAGTTCGGAAATTCATTCTGCCGCAGCGCCTCGTAGGCGGCAACCGCGACTGTGTTTGATAGGTTAAGGCTTCGCGCCCCATCGATCATCGGCAGTCTGACGTTTACCCCCGCCCGGCCCTCGAGCAGCGATTCCGGAAGTCCGGCATCCTCTCTCCCGAAAACAAGATAACATCCGTTACGGTAAGCTACATCTGAATAGACTGTTTTCGCTTTTGTCGTAAAAAAGAAAAACGGGCCTTGATTCCGTTCCAAAAAATCGTTCAGATCCAAATATCGCGTGATATCGAGAAGGTGCCAGTAATCCAATCCGGCGCGTTTGAGTTTTTTGTCGTCAATCGTAAAGCCCATCGGTTCGACCAGATGGAGCCTCGCTCCGGTAGCGGCACAGGTCCGCGCGATGTTGCCGACGTTTTGAGGAATTCTTGGCTCAACGAGAACGATATTTAGTTCCATTTAGCGAACCTGCATTTTTTCATAGAGTCCGGCCTTTTTCAAAGCCGGACGGATCGCTTTGCTCAAAAGAACCGAACATACCGCGCCAAGAACAGCGTTCGCAAGCGAAACCGGTATCTTAAATAGCAGCCCGGCCCAAACCGTGCCCCATTCTGTTCCAAGAATGAAGTATTCTTCAACGATCTGTTTTCCGATATGAAGGACAAAGTAGGTCAGCGCTCCTGCAACCGTCGCGACAATCGCCCGCGCAACCGTCGGCTCCTCTTCTTTCCTCTTCCCGTGATAAATCAACCCGGTTACAAGCGCCATCAGGAATTTATTGATGAAGGTTACCCAGAACTGCGTGATATAAACCGGGTCGAACAGGTCAAAGATCATGGAACCAATTCCTGCGGAAAGCCCTCCCTTCAGCGGCCCAAACAGCAGCGCCGAGAGTAGGCAGACCACATTTCCCAAATGAATCATTGTTTTCCCAATCGGCGTCGGTATTTCAATCCGGAT
>CAZGYK010000235.1:0-1893 GCA_964530485.1 uncultured Oscillospiraceae bacterium | reverse complement strand
CTTACTATGAGGCGAAAAAGTTAGACCGTGTTCCTCGAGAAGCGGTTGAAGAACTCTTAGGTGTAACCCTTGTGCAAGAAAACTGATTTTCATTTCGATGCATAGATTAAGGAGTGAAAATCATGTCAAAAGACCCAATCAAAAAAGCAGATAACGGAACATATTATTTTCGTGCAAACTTAGGATTCCATCCTGTTACACTGAAGCAAATTCAAAAACACCAGAGTGGATTTAAAAGCAAGCGTGAAGCGAAAGAAGCCTACTCTATTCTTATGCTGACTAAACCGGAGGATTTTGCAGAGCAAGAACAGGAAAACGAACTTAAATTTGAGGAGTTTATCCGAGATGTTTTTCTGCCTTGGTACAAATCTCAGGTTAAGGAAAGAACCTATGAAAATAGAGTTCCTACCATCAACAGGCATTTTAAGTTTTTCTTTTCGCTAAAGATTAACGGCATCGAACCGATGCACGTTCAAAAGTGGCAGCTAAAGCTGATGAAAACACTAAAACCGTCCTACGTTAGGGGAATACAAGGGCTGTTCTCAATGGCAATGGACAGAGCTGTTGTTCTAGGGCTGGCAAAAGAAAATCCGTCAAAAATAGTTGGGAATGTAAAAAAGCAGAAAGTCAAAGTTGACTTTTGGACTAAAGATGAATTTGAAAAAGTGATCGCCTTGATTTACAAGGAAGATTATTACCAGCACTTTATATTCATTTCTCTGGTGTTTCTGTTTATGACGGGGATTCGTATCGGCGAAGCCACAGCAATTCAGTGGAGCGACGTAGACTTTGAATCGGGTATCCTGAAAATCGAAAAGAACCTCTACTACAAAAATCTTGAAAATTACCGATTTGTGGAAACTAAAACCAAAGCCAGCGAACGTCACATTGTTTTGGACACTGACACCTTGGCTCTGCTACAAGAATGGAAAGAACGGCAGCAGGCTGTTATCAAAACCAAGTTTGTTATGAGTTATAACGGACACCCCACCCAAAAGAACACCATTTCACACGCCATCACAAGGTATGCGAAGCTGGCAGGGGTACATCGCATACGGATACACGCTTTAAGGCACTCACACGCCTCGCTGCTCATCAGCATGGGTGAAAACCCGTTAATAATCAAAGAGCGTCTTGGGCATGAGGAAATCGAGACTACCCTCGGAACGTATGGACATCTTTATCCTAATAGCAACTTCGATGTTGCCCACAAGCTAAAGGGTATTCTACAGTTTCAAACAGCAAACGAGAATAAAGCCGACCTGCCCAAAAACCAATTTACATCTTCATTTTAATCGGGAGTGAAAACAAAAATGCAATGAAAATGCAATTTTACAAAGAGAAAGAGCCAAAAATCCCGTAGGTAAAGGCTTTTTGGCTCTGCGTAATCTACTCCCACTCTATCGTAGAAGGCGGTTTTCCGGTAATATCCAAAACAACCCGGTTCACCTCAGGAACCGTTCGAATCATCCGTTCAGTGATCTTATCAAGGACATCATACGGAATCCGGACATATTCCGCCGTCATCGCGTCGATAGAGCGAACCGCGCGAATCGCGATCGTCTCGCAATAAGTGCGCTCCCCATTTACAACGCCAACGCTCTGCAGATTCGGCAATACCGCAAAATACTGCCAAATATCCTTAGCAAGTCCACTCTTTTCGATCTCGTCTCGAACAATCGCATCACATTCCCGAAGAAGATCGAGTTTCGGTTTTGTCAGCTCCCCGAGACAGCGTACGCCGAGCCCCGGCCCCGGAAACGGCTGGCGGTTGATAATGACGTCCGGAATCCCCATCGCTGTTCCAACGCGCCGGACTTCGTCCTTAAATAGGAGGCGAAGCGGTTCGACCAGCTGGAATGTCATCCAATCCGGAAGTCCGCCAACATTGTG
>CAZGYK010000234.1:0-1924 GCA_964530485.1 uncultured Oscillospiraceae bacterium | reverse complement strand
GTCATTTTCGAGCGCATAGCGATATCCCGTCTGAACACCTCCACCGATTCCTAGGTTTACAGGAAGGTTGATCCTTCGATATCCGCCGTCCTCAAGAATCTCCGCCGTCCTATCGGTAGAGCTGTCGTTTATAACAATATAGTCGTAATCGGGCTCTACTGCTTTCAATTCGGCGACGACATCTTCTATAGAGGATTCCTCGTTGTATGCCGGGATGATTATCAAAACTTTCATCGGTACCTCATCTGTGGTAATCGTGAACCGCCTTGTCAATCAACGCAACCAGACGGTCAATTTGCTTATCTCTATTGTAATGGGTTTCGCAATAAGCGCGTCCTCGTTCCCCCATCTCTTTTCTCTGTTCAACTGACAGTGACGCCATCTCATCTATCGCCTTCGCCAGAGCAGCCGTATCCTCAGCCTTCGCCGCAATTCCACATCCGGTTTCCTCAACAAGCTCCATCCCTGCTCCGTTCATAAAAGCGAGCACCGGCTTCCCGGCATACATATATGTTTGAAGCTTTGCGGGAATTGTCAGGTTGAGAACTTCCTGATCCTTGAGCGGAAGAAACGCGGCATCCGCCAAATCTAGATATGCCGGAAGATTCTCTCCTTTGACCCATCCAGTAAACCGATAGGAATCTTCCAATCCCTTGTCTTGAACTTTCTGTTTTAGCGATTCCAATTCCGGGCCATCTCCGACCACAAGCCATTTGACGGCCTTGTTCATGGATGCGGCTGTTGCGTCGACCGTCTGGTCCAATCCCTGCGCCTTTCCGACATTTCCGGTAAATGCGATCACAAAATCCTGTTCCGCCAACCCGAGTTCGTTTCGAGTCACGCAAAAGTCAGTCTTCGGATACTCCTCGGCGTAGTTCGGAAAATACTCCATTTCACATTGAATGCCCATCTCACGAAGCTTTTCTTCAAATCCGCGGGAGCTAATCAACATCAAATCAACACTTCTATATAGCCAGCTGCTAAACTTGTAGGAAATCCTTCGAAACAGCGTTTTCCTGTCGCTCTCCTTCATCCCCAGAAGAAAGAACATCGACTGCGGCCAGATATCAAGAAGAAATACTATATTCGGTATCTTCTTCTTTTTCGCGATTGCCCTCGCGGGGATCAGCTTCGTAACAGGCGAATTATTAAAAACAAAAACGGCATCATAGTCGTTCTTTTTCAGTTTTCGAATATGAAAAAGACTGTTGATCGCAAAAGAAGCGCAATTGAGAGCAAGCCGAAGTGCGCTGCCTGTCTTTCGCTGAACAACGCCTACCCGCTCAATCCGAACTCCGTTATGTTCTTTTTCGCCCCGCTTAAACCATCCGTACCCTTCGTAAAACTTTCCCTGCGGCACGTTGGGTACCGAGGTCAGAACATCGACGCTGTGACCCCGCTCGACGAGCGCTTCGCAGATATCGGTGATCCGGAAGGGTTCCGGCCAGTAATACTGGGAAACGACAAGAAGCTTCATCTAATCTTTTCTCCAGACATTTCGGTTGATGATCTTAATATAACTTTCGATGATCTTCACAACCTTTACCGAAACATTTGCGTCTTTATAGTCCTTAACTTCAGCAACCGGTTCATTCGCCTCAAACATGGCAACCGAAAGATCAACCGCCGAAAGAATGTCGTCGGTCTTGATTCCGCCGATCACAACAGTTCCACAATCAAGAACCTCCGGACGCTCGGTAGGGGAACGAGAGCATCGCGCTCTCCTCCGACAACGTCCCGGAATCGGATAGAACACAATATGCGTTCTTTTGAAGTTTATTGTAGTCGAAAAAGCCAAACGGCTTCAGGTTTTTTACGTGCTTGTGAAACTTGAACCCTCTCGCCTCTATCTGCTTGAGACTTCTTGGATGGGTTGAATAGATCACTGGCATATCATACGTTTCGGCAACAGAATTGATCGCAG
>CAZGYK010000233.1:0-1971 GCA_964530485.1 uncultured Oscillospiraceae bacterium | reverse complement strand
CTCCGCAATCTCACGGTATTCGTTACAGGTTTTGAGAAGCTCGCTGTGGGTTCCTTTACCGACGATCTTTCCCTGATCGAGAACAATGATTTGGTCGGCGTTCATAATTGTGCTGACCCGCTGAGCGATGATCAGGACGGTTGCCTGTCCTGTATAGCCTGTAAGAGCTTTGCGAAGTTTCGCGTCTGTTTTGAAGTCAAGCGCCGAAAAGGTATCGTCAAAGATATAAATCGGAGGTTTTTTGACCAAAGCGCGTGCAATAGATAGGCGCTGCTTTTGCCCTCCCGAAACGTTGGTTCCGCCCTGTGCGATTAATGCGTGGACGCCACCTTCGCGCTCGGACACAAACTCGTCCGCTTGGGCGACATGTATTGCGTCAAGAACTTGCTGCTCGGTTGCGTCCTCTTTTCCGTAGCGGATGTTGGAGTCGATATCGCCGGAAAACAAAATCCCTTTTTGAGAAATATAGCCGATTTGTTCGCGGAGCTCATGTTGGCCGACCTCGCGGATATCGATCCCGTCGATCTCTATAGAACCGCCGGTTACATCATAGAACCGCGGAATTAAATTGATCAGGGTTGATTTCCCTGAGCCGGTAGAACCAATAAAGGCAGTTGTCTTTCCGGGTTCGGCTGTAAAATCAATTTGCCCTAAAACGTCTTGCTCTGCATTGTCATAGCGGAATGAGACATTCTTGAAAGAAATTTCGCCTTTGACATCGGTAAAATGTTTGGGATTTACCGGATCTTTGATTTTGATCGGCGTCTCAAGAACCTCAAGAATACGCTTGGCAGAAACAGAGGCGCGGGGAACCATGATAAACATGATTGCGATCATTAGGAATGCCATAATAATCTGCATAGAGTATTGAATAAACGCAATCATATCCCCAATTTGCAGCGTCGAAGCGGCGATCGCGTTACTTCCGACCCAGACGATCGTGAGGGTTAGGAGGTTCATGATCAGCATCATCGTCGGGAACATAATTGCCACAGTTCTTTGGATAAAACGGTTGGTTCTTGTAAGATCGGTATTGACGCCGTCAAAGCGCTGTTCCTCGTGCTGCTCATTGCCGAATGCACGGATGACCATAATGCCGGAAAGTGTTTCGCGGCTGACGAGGTTGACCTTGTCGATCAAGCGTTGCTGAAGCTTGAATTTTGGCATCGCAACAGCAAAGACAAGAATGATGACGGTAAGGACAACGCCGACCGCCAACGCGATGATCCAGCTAAGCGAAGCGCTTTTTCGAACCGCCATGATAATTCCGCCAATACCCATGATCGGAGCATAGCACATGATCCGGATTCCGATGATGACCAACATCTGAACCTGGGAAACGTCGTTTGTCGTCCTGGTGATCAGGGAAGCGGTTGAAAATTGATCGATTTCGGAATTTGAAAACTGCATAACCCGGCTAAAGACATCCCGTCTGAGCTTTCTTGAAATCGAAGCGGCAACACGAGAAGCAAAAAATCCAACGAGTACAGCCGAGGTGGTAACGAGCAGCGCGAGTCCCAACATTTTGAGACCGGCTTTCATGATATAATCTCGCTGGGTCTTTGCAAGGTCGGCGCCGAGTTCCCGGTAAAAGAGACCGGTAAAAGTCGTTGCGATCTGGCTTGAGATCATCGGGTCGGCCTGCTTGGCCTGGTCGATGAACTTTTGGAGCGCTGCATCTGGAATCATAGCGATTCTTGGGAGAATCGCGTAGAGCTGCTCAGGTTCTATATTGGAAAGACCGCTTTCTTCATTATAGACCTGCGATCCCCCTGAACCCTGTTCCAACATATTCTGAAAAATGATGATCAGAGTGTAGGCGGAAGAATTATAATAGTTGCTGGCCGCTTCAATATCGGCGTCCGATTTCAACGCAAAAAAATCGTTCGACGCTGTGAGGGAAAACTCTTTTTGATAGTCGAGGGAAGCATCGCTTCCGCCGGCTATCCTTTCATATGACCCCTCAAATTC
>CAZGYK010000232.1:323-1975 GCA_964530485.1 uncultured Oscillospiraceae bacterium | reverse complement strand
TATATTTTCTGCAATGACATTCCCAGTCTTTTGTCGGTCCAAAAATGCGTTCGCAAAAAAGGCCGTCTCTCTCGGGTTTCAGTGTGCGGTAGTTGATTGTCTCGGGTTTCTTGACTTCGCCGTAAGACCATTCTCTGATCTGGTCGGGAGAGGCAAGCCCTATCTTAATCGATTCAAACACGTTATGTTCCATCGTAACCCTCCTATGCCTTTCTCTTAAAATTCGTCTTCTGTTGAGTCATCAACAGGTGTGAACTCATTTTCGTCAAAAACCTCTTCGCCTTCAAACAGATCCTCGTCGCCGGGTTCGTTTTCGCCCTCGTTAAACTCGTCCTGTTCCTCATCCGGCTGTTCAACCGTAAAGTTTTCAAGCTCAGAATCAACCACGACCGCTTCCATCTCGGCCATCGGCATCATGTTGAGATCGTCGTCGTCCAGGTTGACCTTGAGGTCGATCTCGTCACCAACGTTGTTCAAAACCTTAACATTGAGCGCGAGCGACTGAAGCTCTTTAATCAACACGCGGAAGCTTTCGGGAATTCCGGCTTTCGGGATATTCTGTCCTTTTACAATAGACTCGTATGTTTTAACGCGTCCTACCACGTCGTCGGACTTTACCGTAAGGATTTCCTGAAGGGTATAAGCGGCGCCGTAAGCTTCAAGAGCCCAAACTTCCATCTCTCCGAAACGCTGTCCGCCGAACTGGGCTTTACCGCCGAGCGGTTGCTGCGTAACGAGCGAGTACGGTCCGGTCGAGCGGGCATGGATCTTGTCGTCGACCAGGTGGGCTAGTTTCAGGAAGTACATATACCCAACCGTCACTCGGTTATCGAACCGGTCTCCGGTTCTTCCGTCATGGAGCCAGGTCTTCCCGTCGCTGTCAAATCCGGCCTGTTCGAGGCAGTCCATGATATCATATTCGTTTGCGCCGTCGAATACCGGCGTCATGATCTTCCATCCGAGCTGTTTCGCCGCAAGTCCGAGGTGAACCTCAAGAACCTGGCCGATGTTCATTCGGGACGGAACGCCAAGCGGGTTGAGAACGATGTCGAGCGGGGTACCGTCCGGAAGGAACGGCATATCTTCAACCGGGAGAATGCGCGAGACAACGCCCTTATTTCCATGCCGTCCGGCCATCTTATCGCCGACCGAAATCTTTCTCTTCTGGGCAATATAGCAGCGTACAACCATGTTTACGCCCGGGCTCAGTTCATCCGAGTTTTCCTGGGTAAACACTTTTACGTCAACAATAATTCCATATTCGCCGTGCGGTACACGGAGCGAAGTATCACGAACCTCTCTCGCTTTTTCACCAAAGATCGCGCGAAGCAGTCTCTCCTCCGCAGTCAGCTCGGTTTCCCCCTTCGGGGTGACCTTGCCTACGAGGATGTCTCCGGCGGAAACTTCTGCGCCGATTCGGATGATTCCGCGCTCGTCCAGATCTTTTAGCGCGTCTTCGCCGACGTTCGGGATATCTCTTGTAATATCTTCCGGTCCGAGTTTTGTATCGCGGGCCTCAATCTCATACTCTTCAATATGAATCGAAGTAAATACGTCTTCGCGAACTACTTTTTCGCTTAAGAGAATCGCGTCTTCGTAGTTATACCCTTCCCAGGTCATAAATCCGATCAAGACGTTTTTACCGAGAGAGA
>CAZGYK010000232.1:0-301 GCA_964530485.1 uncultured Oscillospiraceae bacterium | reverse complement strand
GTGGTCTCCAACACGAACGACTGCGCGCTGGTTGAAACAGGTTCCCTGGTTGGAACGAAGGAACTTGATAATTTTGTAGGTCTCTTCCGCGCCCTTATCATCTTCGGTCACAACTTTTGTAGCCGAGACATATTTTACCGTTCCGGCTTTTCGCGCAACGATTACGACGCCTGAATCAACCGCCGCTTTATATTCCATACCGGTTCCGACAATCGGAGACTCGGGAATCAAAAGCGGAACTGCCTGGCGCTGCATGTTGGATCCCATCAATGCGCGGTTGGCGTCGTCGTTTTCAAGGAAC
>CAZGYK010000231.1:1732-1976 GCA_964530485.1 uncultured Oscillospiraceae bacterium | reverse complement strand
CTCCATCGAGAATGAATCCATCTTCACAGTCCGGTTCAGAGAGGCGTTCTTCGAGAATACCGATAATTACGCTGTCAGGGACAAGGGCGCCGGACTCAATAAAGCTCTTCGCCTGTTTTCCCATCTCAGTTTCGTTCTTAATCGCTTCTCGAAGAATGTTGCCCGTACTGATAATCGGAATGGAAAGCCGCTTAGCGACTACTTCTGCCTGTGTGCCTTTCCCGGCTCCGGGAGCCCCAAGTAG
>CAZGYK010000231.1:0-1722 GCA_964530485.1 uncultured Oscillospiraceae bacterium | reverse complement strand
TCTCCTATTCAAGGAATCCCTTGTGATGACGCATTAGCATATAGGATTCGAGCGTCGTCGAAATTTCTAGCGCAACACCAACCAAAATCAATACCGAAGTACCACCCATCGGGATATTGATTCCCGTTGTCTTGGTGATAATAATCGGAAGCGTTGCAACAATAACCAGGAAGATCGCGCCGATAAAGGTTATTTTCGAAATAACTTTTTGAATAAAATCGGCGGTCGGTTTTCCGGGCCGGATTCCAGGAATCGTCCCAGAGTTCTTTCTGAGGTCATTTGCCATCTGCATCGGCTGATACTGAACAGTTACATAGAAATAGTTAAACGCAATAATCAGCAGAGCATAAAGGACGGCATAGCCCCAGTTATCCATCGCAAAAAAGCCGAGGAATGTGGACCAGAATTTGTTTGTAATACCGAAGAACTCTTTGATCGTTCCCGGTACCGAGAGAATCGAACTCGCGAAAATAACAGGAAGAACACCCGTCATATTTACTTTGATCGGAATATGTGTGCTCTGACCGCCGTACATTTTCCGTCCTACCATGCGTTTTGCATATTGAACCGGAATTCTGCGCTCCGCACTTGTCATGACAATAATGAAGACAAACATCGCGAAGAACATTACAACTATCAGCGGAATCAATAGATAGAGAATCGGACGGGCCGGGTTTGTATCATATGTACCTGCAGCAACCTTGAAATAGGTAATGAGCGAAGGAACTATCCTGACTAGGTTACTGACAATTCCGGTAAAGATCAAGAGCGAGATTCCGTTTCCGATCCCGTTCGCGTCGATCTGCTCACCAAGCCACATAACCAACATCGAGCCGCCTGCAAAACACAGAACCAGGATAATCGCAGAAAAGATTCCTTCGAACCCTGTTGTGTAAAGAAGAACGCCCGGGCTTCGCTTCAAAAGCAGATAATAGACAACCGAGAGTGCAACCGAAATTCCAACCGTCGTGTAGCGGGTGATCAAATTGATCTTGCGCTGACCTTCTTCGCCCTCTCTGCTGAGCCGCTCAAGCGCCGGTATCGCAACCTGTAACAGGTTGATGATAATCGAGGCGTTGATATACGGCTGAATGGATAGCGCGAAAATCGTCGATTGTGAAAATGCTCCGCCGGTCATCAGGTCAAAAAAGGAAAAAATAGTATTTGTGTCGCTCCCGCCGAGTGCTTCTTTTACCGCTCTTGCATCAATAAACGGAACAACAATAGCACTTCCAAGGCGGAAGATAAGTAGGATAAACAGGGTGAATAGGATCCTCTTTCGAAGATCCTCGATTTTCCAAGCGTTTCTAAATGTTTGGAACATCGTTATACCACCTCAGCCTTCCCCCCGGCCTTTTCGATCTTTTCTTTAGCAGAAGCCGAATAAGCCGTTAGTTGAACTGTAAGCTTTTTCTTGATCTCACCGTTGCCAAGGACCTTAACGCCATCATGCGCCTTCCTGATAATTCCCTTTTCAATCAGGGCATTCGCGTCTACAACAGCGCCGTCATCAAAACGGTCAAGATCGGAAACCTTAATGTTGACGATCTCTTTTGCAAAGATATTGTTGAATCCCCTCTTCGGGAGTCTGCGAGCCAGCGGGAGCTGACCGCCTTCAAAATATGCGCCTTTGCCCCCAGAACGCGCGAGCTGACCCTTATGTCCTTTTCCCGCGGTCTTTCCGTTTCCGGTGCCTATTCCTCTGCCCTTGCGCTTGGCTTC
>CAZGYK010000230.1:0-2028 GCA_964530485.1 uncultured Oscillospiraceae bacterium | reverse complement strand
TGAACCGCAAGCTGAATTTCAAACTTCTCGGCAACAGGAACAACCGCCTTCAAAAAGTACTCAAGATTGTCCCAAAGCTGCTGTTCTGAAATCTCTCCCGCATAAGTCAGCGGTGCATTTTTAACGAGGTCATAATCAAATCCGGTTCCCTTTGCTCCACCTCTTGTCGTCAACCCCATATTTGTTCGGAACCACCCGATAACAGGCATCCAATTATAGCAAACCGTTTGGACTTTGAGGCGAGCCATATTTTCAAGGAGCTCACAGAAAATTTCGATTTCTTCATCGCGGCCCGGCAAACCCAACTTCACTTTGTCGAGAGGCGTTGGACCTTCGATAACCGAAACTTTCAAACCTTCGTCTTCAAAATGCTTGATCTTTTGGAAAAATGGTACATATTCCCAAGGACGTTCTCCGGGTGAACGAACCGGAGTACCTGTTACAACATGCATTACACCCATCTGTTTCGCCAACGCGATTTTCTGTTCGTGCTCATCGAAAAAATACGCCATAGCAAGTTTCATAAGATGACCCTCCAATATTATTTATCTTTTTACGAGCAATCCGCCATCGACAACAACCGCCGACCCAGTCATATAGCTGGCCGCATCCGAAGCCAAAAAGGCGATAACGTCACCGACTTCGTGCGGTTCTCCTACCCTTCTTATCGGCATCATATCGCCGACTTCCTTCTTAACCTGTTCGGTAAAATGAAAATTCATATCGGTATCAATCGCCCCCGGCAATACTGAATTCACGCGAATTCCATGAGGGCCAAGTGTGTTGGCAAAGCTTGCCGTCAGAGATTCCAACATTGCCTTGGTTGCAGAGTATGCGGCTTGCCTTGGAAGCGCGCGAACACCGTTGACTGAAGATACGATGATGATTGATCCATTTGTTCCTTTTTCGATCATTCTTTTTGCACAAAGCTGGGAAAACAATAACGCCGCCGAAACATTCGTATCAATCAATTTGTGAAAAGTATCTAAGGAAGTATCCATGACGTTTTCGAAGATAGAATAACCGGCATTATTGACAAAGATATCGACTCCGCCAAATGACTCCACTTCAGCTTCGAAGAATTCTATTATCTGATCGGGATCTGAGACGTCGACAACACATGCTTTTGATTTTTGATTATAGAGTACACGAATCTCCTCGACAACCGCATCCATTCTAGCTTTATCTCTCGATACGAGAAGCACATTCGCGCCTTGACGAGCTAGAGATAGCGCTGCCGCTTTTCCGATTCCGCGGCTCGCCCCTGTTACAATCGCATTTTTTCCGTCAAGTCGAAATACATCATTTATCATACGATCCTCCCGCTATTTTATCCGGTTGCGAAGTACGCCGCATCCTTCAACCTCAATTTCGCAGAGATCTCCTGTTTTCATGAACTTCGGAGGAGTATATCCGGCTCCAACTCCGGCCGGGGTCCCTGTTGCAATAATCGAACCGCTGTCCAGTGTCATCCCTCTCGACAGTTCCTCGATTACATAATCAATCGGAAAGATCATATCGCGTGTATTCCCGTTTTGACGAACCTCTCCGTTGATTCGGCTCGTAACCTGCAGCTCTAGCGGGAAAGAGAATTCATCTTTTGAAACGATATATGGTCCCATCGCGACAAAACTGTCAAGACTTTTCCCGAAGAACCATTGATTGTGGCGCATTTGGATTTCACGAGCACTAACATCATTAAAACACATCAATCCAAACACATGATCCCACGCATTTGCCTTGTTTGCATTCTTTGCATCTTTCCCGATCACGATTGCAAGTTCAGCTTCATAGTCAAGACTGTTCATCATATCGGAATGACTGTCAATCAAAGCGTCAGGCCCTATCGCATATGTCGTGCGCTTCGTAAAGTATACTGCCTCTTCACGCTTTATTTCTGCGCTATGATCGACGCTCTGGGATTCCTTAACATGGTCCATGTAGTTTAAGCCTAGACAGATAACGTCATGGTGTGGACGAGGAATCGGAGCCAGTAATTTCACATCCGAGACCGGCGTGCCTGGTTCA
>CAZGYK010000229.1:0-2074 GCA_964530485.1 uncultured Oscillospiraceae bacterium | reverse complement strand
GTACAAATGCATCATGAAGTCCGCCGACGTTGCGTTTGACGGTGAGGTGGATGAAGAGAGCAAGTTTGACCGCTGGCTGAATGAAAAGCTTGGCGACAAAGGTTTTGCTGCAATTGGAATGGTTGGAGCAATTCTTGGGGGGATTCTTTCTATCGTCTTATTCTTAATCGCTCCGACATTTTTAACCGGTTTGATCGATCGGTTTTTCCCGCTTGGGATATGGAAAGCTGCAGTTGAAGGTGCACTTAAAATCCTGCTGTTTGTCGGATATCTCTTTTTTGTCACACGGATGAAGGATATCCACCGCGTCTTTGAATATCATGGCGCGGAGCATAAAACTGTCGCATGTTATGAGGCGAAAGATGAGTTAACAGTTGAAAACGTAAGGAAGTACAGCCGGTTTCATCCCCGCTGTGGAACCAGTTTTCTCTTTTTGATTCTCCTTGTCAGCATCCTTATTTTCTCGTTTGTCCCATTCACCAATACGCTTTTGAGAGCGGGAATAAAGTTGCTGATGATTCCGGTTGTCATGGGAATTGCCTATGAGATTCTTCGGTATACCGGAAGGCACAGCAATATACTGACAAAGATTTTTTCAGCGCCAGGAATGTGGATTCAACGTTTGACAGCTTTTGAGCCGGATGACGGACAGATTGAAGTAGCGATTGCAGCGATGAAGGAAGTGATCCCCGAGGGAGGGGAGCCGGATGTTTCTTAGCCGTGATGAGGCAAACCTGAAACGCGAAATTAAGCGATATCTTGGCAGTTACGGGATTGTGAATCCTTTGGAGACCCAAGTTATCTTTGAAGTTGTTTTTGGCGTCGGCCGGTATTGGGATCAAACAGACGAAGAAATCCCCGCCGAGAGGCGAGAAGAAGCATTTCGTCTTTGCGAAAAGCGCGCAGGCGGATATCCTCTTCAATACCTCGCAAAGAGTTGGCCGTTTTTAGACTTTGAAATCGCTGTCGGAGAAGGGGTGTTAATACCCCGGCCGGACACTGAAAGCGTAGCCAAATACGCAATACGAGCGCTTACGGGATTGTCCCGGCCGGTTGTTTTGGATCTCTGCTCCGGAAGCGGGTGTATCGCAATTGCGATCGCGAGCAAAGTTCCAACAGCGAACGTCACTGCTCTTGAAAAGTCCGGCGAAGCGTTCCGGTATCTTACGGAGAACACCTGCCGGCTGGCTTCTCGGGTATCCGCTGTTTTGGGTGATGTTTTTCTATTTCAGGATACGTTGGAGGATAACTCGATCGATTTGATCGTATCGAACCCGCCGTATGTCACTCTTCTAGAGTACGGGACGCTTGCTCCGGAGTTATATTATGAACCGAGGCAGGCTCTTACAGATGAAGGCGACGGATTACGGTTCTATCGGCATATCGAGAACGCGTACTATGACCGACTCAAACCGGGAGGACATCTCGTATTCGAAGTTGGCGATGGACAGTCTGGCGCAGACCGTGGCACCGCCGGAACGGGTTCTGGCCGCCATCCAGGCATTCATGCGCGCGGCGCTGGATACCGGTCATGGCACGCTGCTGGAAATCGGTGCGGCCCGCACGGGGCTCAGCGACGTGTCCACGGCCGATATTGAGCGGGTCTATGCCCTCAAGACTGGTTCGTATTCCTTCGCGTTGCCGCTCCGCCTGGCGGCCCGGCTCACGGGAAGCGCGCCCTCCTTTGATTTTGACGACTTCGGGGTCCATGCCGGCATTGCGTTTCAGTTGAAGAATGACCGCCAGGACTTGCAGCAGTGGCTCCAGGGCGGTCGCCTTCCAGACGACGTGCGCGATGGCCGCCCTATTTGGGCAGTGGTCTATGCCTGGGGCGCCGCCGATGCCGGTCGCCGACGGTTGTTCGATCAGCCCCCCGGCGCGGTTCTGCAAGAAATATTCCGTTCGACCGATACGCTCGCCGCCATGGACCAGGCCATTGCGCACCATGCGCAAGCTGCCCAGGCTCACGTGGCCGATTCCGCCCTGCGCGACGTTGTGGCCGAGATAGTGAAGCCCTAGCGAGGGGAGAAGCTTGAAACTTGAAACTTGAAACTGGGGGAGGGGGGGGGGGCCG
>CAZGYK010000228.1:0-2083 GCA_964530485.1 uncultured Oscillospiraceae bacterium | reverse complement strand
GACATAAGAAACGATAGAAACAGAAGAAAAAGGCGGCAAATCCTGTTTTTGCAAACGGGAATCCTACTATTTTGTGAACTTTTCGACAATTTGTCGGCTGAAAAATGGAATTTGAAGCGGCATTGTGATAAAATAGATTGAATATATTACCAGAGCGAAGAAAAGCGAAAGAAGAGGGATAGAACAGCTGTGACGCAATTCTTGAGCGGGATTTCGAATGCGATTTCAGGTTTTTTTACGACTGAAAATTGGTGGAAAGATGTCGTTGATATCCTGATCGTTACGTTTTTGATATATGAAGTGATTCTTTTGATCAGAAGGACGCGCGCCGTTCAGCTGATCAAGGGTATTTTCATTGTTGTCGTTGCGTATCTGGTTGCGCAGCTTCTTGAACTGAAGACGGTCACCTTTATTTTTCAGAACGTATTGCAAATCGGCTTGCTTGCGCTGATCATTGTCTTCCAGCCCGAAGTTAGAAGGGCTTTGGAACAGGTTGGGCGCGGCGGCTTTTCTTTTCTTTCCAACCGATTTGCGTCGGATCAGTTTACGATGTGGCACAGCGCGATCAGCGCGATCTGCGGCAGCGTTCAGCACATGGCCGACAACCGCGTTGGGGCGCTGATCGTGATCGAGCGGACCACCGGATTAAACGAGATTATCTCGACCGGTTCGGTACTTGATGCCGCGGTATCTTCGGAACTGATTGAGACGGTATTTTACGAGGGATCGCCGCTTCACGACGGGGCGATGATTATTGAGAAGGGGAGAATCCGCGCGGCGGGCTGTCTTCTTCCGCTTTCATCAAATTTTGAAATCAGCCGCGAGATGGGGACGAGACACAGGGCCGCTCTTGGGATGAGCGAAAACTCCGATGCGCTTGTCATCATTGTTTCGGAGGAGACCGGAATTATCTCGGTAGCGCAAAACGGCATCATTATCCGAAGGCTTGACGAGGCCAACCTCTTTCGGATGCTGAGCAACGAACTGATGTCGTCATCCGAGGACGCGGAAAACGGAAAGAACAAGCGGAGGCGGTTCAAAAAATGAAAAAGAAGTTTGCGCTTGGAAAGATATTTGGACGAAATCTTTTGATTTTTAGTTTGTCGCTGATTCTGGCGGTCGGGGCATGGGCGATGGTCGCCTATTTTATCAGCCCGGACATTGACCGGATTATTCGGGACGTTCCGATTGAGATCAACGAACGGGACGCGGCGTATAAGTCGTTTGGGCTTCACGTCGTCAACCCGGAAGTCCACTATGTTGACGTAAAGGTTACGGGCGAAAGAAAGATACTCAACGGACTGACCGCGGAGAGCATAAAGGTTGTTCCGAGCTATGCCGGCGTTGACCATCCGGGAACCTATCCGCTTAGCCTGAAAGCCTCGGCGGCGAATAACCAGCAGAGCTTTTTCATTCAGCCGATCAAGGAGACCATAACCTTGGCGTTTGACGTTGAGACGCAGAAGAAGCTTCCGGTTGACATCCCGCGAATTGAGGGGGTCACGGCGGAAGATGGATTGATGTTCGGAACCATCCGGGTAAACCCGGCGGAACTCACCATCAGCGGACCGCAGGCAGACATTGACCGCATCGTCAATGTTGTTGTGAAATACAGCGGAGAGAACGAGGTTCTCAATCAGTCTAAAGAAATTATTACCGGCTTTATTCTTTACGACGAGAGCGGACGCGAGGTTTCCCAAGACAACCTTTCGCTTTCTAGCGACGAAGCCGAGATTACCATTCCGATCCTGAAGCGGGGCGTTCTTCCGCTCATGATTGGGTTTACCGGCGTTCCCGCCGGATTCGATACATCGACGCTGAGCTACGTCATGTCGATGAGCGAGATTCCGGTAGCTGCCGACCCGGTTGTCATTGAGACGCTTGGACCAAAACAGGTCGGAGAGGTCAACCTTGCGGATTTCGAGATCGGAAAAGAGTATAAGTTTGAGGTCGTATTGCCGTCGAACATCACCAACCTTGACGGGGTTGATACCGTTACCGTCACCTTCCCGAAGGAAAAACTTTCGAGCAGGAGAATCAAGGTGACCGAGTTTGCACTTGATAACGCGCCGACCAACTACGA
>CAZGYK010000227.1:0-2094 GCA_964530485.1 uncultured Oscillospiraceae bacterium | reverse complement strand
TGTTATCAACCGACATCGTAAAGTTGTCTATACGATGCGACGAAGAATTCTCGACGGTGATAACATTCAACCAGAAATTGAACGTCTACTTAAAGCTAAAGTCCGAGAATTAACAGTTCTACCTCTAAAGAACAACAAGAAATTTGTTGAGGATTTTCACGTTACTTTTCCAGTTGATGAAGATAAAATCAAAGCTGTTGGCGGGATCAAGAAAGACAAATTGCGATACGAAGAGGGTCTTAGGCTAGCCGACGAAGCCTACAAGACTAAAGAAGAAGAAATTGGCGCAGAAGACCTCCGGGGAGTCGAGCGTGAAGTTTATATGGCCGTGCTCGACACTCTGTGGATGCAACATCTCGAGAACATGCAACATTTACGCGAAGGTATCCATTGGCGGGGTGTTGGACAGCGTGATCCATTAGTTGAGTATCGTTCTGAGTCGCAGAAGCTGTTTGATGGTTTGCAAGCCAGCTTGCGTGACGAGGTTCTCAATACTATCTTCCGCATTCAAAAAGCTGATGCCGTAGTTCGCCAATCTAGAGACGAGGAATATGATACTGAGTTAACTCGTTTGGCTGAAACGGCGGTTGAGCGAGGTGTGAACGAATTGGGTGAGGGCGAAGCAAATCGCGATGATGACTTTACTATTAAATCAAAGAAGTCGAACACCGAAGTTAACCGTGTTAAAAAAGAGGCCAGAAAAAAGAAAAAAGCTTCTCGACAAAACCGTAAAAAGAGCCGAAAATAGAAAACTATAACGAGTTAGGACAAGTTGATGAAGCATACAGTTGAAGAAATACGGTTAAAGAACGGCGCAAGAGGGTTGCTGATTGATGTAGCGGATGCGACAGTGATGAGTATTCAGTTCCATTTTCGCGCAGGCAATCGCTACGTGAAGAACAAAGAGATTTACGAAACAGCTCACGTTATGGAACATATGGCTTTTGGTGCTAATGGAAAGTTTAGTTCAGAACATTCCTATGAGCAGGAGTTTACCAAAAACGGCGCTTATCACAATGCGTTTACCTCTGACTACTCGATGGTTTATGAGGCAGCTTGTGCCGATTTTGAATGGGACAGGGTGTTGGATTTGCAGAGAATCGCCATAACCACGCCGAAGTTTAATAATGAGGAGTTAGAAGCCGAAAAGGGCAATGTTCGTAGCGAGCTAACAGGGTACCTGAATAACCATAACCGCGTGATGTGGCCGAGGATACAGCAGTCGCTTGGTGAAGATATCTATACTTATAATCAGCGACTGAAAACGATTTCAACTATTTCGCTACACGATATCAAAGAGCATCACAAGCGGACACACACTCTGAAAAATATGCGATTTGTTATCGCTGGCAAACTCAAGGGTCGCAAGCAACAGATCAGAGACATGCTTGAGGATTGGCAACTCGGCGAAGGTGAGCGTTTTGAAGTGCCACACGAAGAGTTGAAGCGAGCTAACCCAGTACTCATTCGTCGCAAGGACGCAACTAATCTGAATTTTGGCTGGTCGATGAGTTTGCCGCGAGAGATTAGTGATGCCGAGGCCGATGGAATGGATTTCCTGAATCATATTTTGACTGGCACGATGAGTTCGAGGATTTTTGGCACAGCGCGCAAGCGGGGATTGGCCTATGGAGTGTTCAGTGATACATCGGTCGGTTTTTATGATACGGCTTGGGATTTTGGCGGTCAGGTTAATCTAGAAACGGCCGAGGATCTATTTGATATTATAGTTAAAGAGCTTAAGCGAGTTTTGAATGGCACAATTGACTCTGAAGATATTGAGAGTGCGAAGTCTTATGCTCTCGGGCGATATCAGATGGGCGCTCAGACGGTAGCTCAAATCAGTGGGTTTTATACTAATCGTTATTTTGGTGACGACGTAGTCAAAGATTATGACAAGGTGCCCGCCGATATTTTGGCAGTCAACAAAGATCAAATTGTCAAAACTGCCTGTGAATTTTTCAAAGCTGACACATGGGTGTTGGCTGGGGTCACCCGAAATGATAAGGAATTGTTGATGAAGCTTCAAGAAAAATTAGAGGCGCTGTTTTAGTGAAAATTGCCATAGCTGGGTTTGGGCTAGAGGGCAGGGTA
>CAZGYK010000226.1:0-2104 GCA_964530485.1 uncultured Oscillospiraceae bacterium | reverse complement strand
CGAACTGAAACAGGGCGCGGAGGTTGTCAAAGAGACGCCGCCACCGGCAGAAAAGCAGATATCCAAAGAGGAGAGCGCAGACGGACCGCTCTTTTTGGCGACACGCGAGGATCAGAATAAGCCGAAACAATCGCAGGCAGAAGTTGTTCAGAGTATTTTCGAGGAGGCGGAGCGGGAGAAGCGCGAAAAGGACGA
This sequence comes from uncultured Oscillospiraceae bacterium, assembly GCA_964530485.1. Classification (GTDB taxonomy): domain Bacteria; phylum Bacillota; class Clostridia; order Oscillospirales; family Ruminococcaceae; genus WRIP01. Next base: position 1,909 of record CAZGYK010000226.1, on the reverse strand, counting down.
AATCTTCGCGAAATTTGCGAAGCCTTCTGAACCTCAGCCGGCTTCTGTTGACAACGAGACCGAACGCTTGATTCAGCGCGCGGCTGATGGATACGAAGAGAAAGAGGTTCCTGTAAAAGAAGAAAGGCCGGTACGGACGAAAGAATACCGCGCGCCTTCGGTTTCGCTTCTTGAGCGGGACGCGAGACAGGCGGACGGAGACGTTTCCGCTGAGATGCGCGCGAACGCAGAGTTTCTTGTCAAGACGCTCGAGAGTTTTGGCGTTCAGACAAAGGTTATCGATATTGCGCGCGGGCCGACCGTAACGCGGTATGAGCTTCAGCCGAGCACAGGCGTCCGGCTCAGCAGAATTACCAACCTGGCCGACGATATCGCGCTAAACCTTGCAACGGCGGGGGTTCGAATTGAAGCGCCGATCCCGAACAAGGCAGCGGTCGGAATTGAGGTTCCGAATAAACAAAAAAAGATGGTTCGCCTTCGTTCGATCGTCGAGAGCGACGAATTCAGGAGCGCCGAGTCTCCGCTTACGGTCGCGCTAGGCCGGGATATCAGCGGAAAGGTTATGATTACCGACATCGCGAAGATGCCGCACCTTTTGATTGCGGGAACGACCGGATCGGGAAAATCACGCTGTCTTCATTCGATGATTATCAGCCTGATTTATAAATCCCCGCCGGAAGACCTGCGGTTTGTCTTTATTGATCCGAAGATGGTTGAGTTTGGAATTTACAACGGCATACCCCATATGCTGATACCGGTCGTAACCGACGCGAGAAAGGCCTCCGGCGCGCTCGGTTGGGCAGTTGGAGAGATGCTGAAGCGGTATAAGCAGTTTTCGGAATACGGCGTCCGCGACATAACATCGTTCAACAAAATGGTAGAGCGCGGGGAATACCCGGTTGAACTCGATGACGAGGGGAACGAGCTTGAGGCACCGGAAAAGATGCCGCGTATCGTCGTCATTATCGACGAGCTCGCCGACCTGATGATGGCGTCTCCGCGAGAGGTCGAAGATTCGATCTGCCGTTTGGCTCAGATGGCGCGCGCCGCCGGACTGCACCTGATCATCGCGACCCAGCGCCCGTCGGTAGACGTCATTACCGGCGTAATCAAGGCGAATATCTCTTCGCGGATTGCGCTTTCGGTTTCTTCCCAGATCGACAGCCGGACGATTATCGATTCCGCGGGAGCAGAAAAACTGATCGGCAACGGCGACATGCTGTTTTTGCCGCTGGATCTTCCAAAACCGGTTCGGATTCAGGGGTGTTTTGTGTCGGACGAGGAGATAGACCGGGTTATCAGCGATCTTAAAAAGAACGCGGTGATCGAGTACAACGAACAGGTACTTGAAGAAATTGAACGACAGGCAACAAAGGAAAAGGGACAAGGCGGCGGAGGATCCACCTCTGGCGGAGAAGATACAGACAGCATGCTTGACGCGGCGATTACAACCGTTGTTGAGGCGGGACAGGCTTCGACCTCTCTCTTGCAGCGCCGTTTGAAGCTCGGATATGCCCGCGCCGCACGAATTATGGACGATATGGAACAGATGGGGGTTATCGGACCTCCTGAGGGAAGCAAACCGCGGACGGTACACATGACGGTTCAGCAATGGCAGGAAATGCAGATAAACCGAGATCAGAGGGAATGAAAATAAGAAGGCAGAACGACGCGCGCAGAAACAGAAAGATCGTGGCCGCCATTTTGCTGGCTGCCATTTTTTCTGTTGTATTGATTTTGATTTTCGGACACGGTTTCGACAAAAACCGCGGAGCCGAAAGTGCCTTTTTGGAAACGCACGCTGTGATGACGGTAGTTGATACCGGGCAATCCGACTGTATTGTCATCGAGGCGGGAGAAACGGTCGTCATGATTGATACCGGGGATCGTTCAAAAGAGAGCAGGCGCG
>CAZGYK010000225.1:0-2117 GCA_964530485.1 uncultured Oscillospiraceae bacterium | reverse complement strand
ATTTCGGAAGAAGGTATTTTTTCGCAAGGGAGCCCATATATGGATATGCAGATTCAGGTCTGGCATCGCAGTCGTTGCAATTGAACAAGGAATCCGGAGTACAGATGCCATTCGTTCTTTTTTGACATTCAAAGGTTGGAAGAGCATCATAACTGGTTTTATGTGGCGTAAAGGTAACCGAGGTCAACGAATGTGTTCTGGTTTTCCCAAACGGCATAATTGAAAAAAAAGGGCCATCCATCACTGTAATTCCAATATTGACCAACGATGGATCAACATCACAAAGAATAATTTCGCAGAGCTCATACTTAATTTTTAACGGTTCAAATCCAGCCAGAGCAATGATTTCATTACATCCCGCGTAGGTGGCGTTCAGAAGATACGCCGTTTCATAATTACCCTTTCCGGTTCCTACCGAATAGGCATCTTGCCCTTGTGTGATGCTTGTTACAGCTTCAGAATAACGGATTTCGATATTCGTATGTTGAATGATTTCGCGAAGCAAGAACTCTTTCAGTATTAGCGCGTCATAAGCATATTCTCTCGTGATGTATGCTCCGTCACATAAGCCGGGGTAAAAATAAATTTCAGGATCAATTGGGTCACAAGGAATTCCGGCATCCTTACAAAACTTGATAAACCGTTTTTTGTCGGTCCAGGAAAACACAGCGGATGTTGCATAAACTTGAAGAAAATCATCAGCAATACAAAACCCATAGTCCTTCAAAAAACGTTCAAAATAGTTTTTCGATTTCAGGGCTGTCGAGATAGATCTCGGATAATGGTATCCCATGTGAACGCGAGCTTGATTGATATAAGTAGCACGCGAAAAAGCAGAAGCATCCTTCTCAAGTACAAGGATACGTTCACCACGCTTTGCAGAGAACAAAGCCGAATATAGGCCGTAAAGGCCGGAACCGATGATGATTTTGTCGTACGTCTTTGTCATGGTCGCTCCGCCTATGGGTTGTATTTTCCACGAATTGTATTCAAGAGAACCGAAAGCAATTCTGCGCTCCCTTTAATCGGGCTGATTTTAGTCGGAATCTTACCTTCCTTCGGATAACTTCGGGTTACCGGAATCTCACATGTTTTGAGCCTTAACTGTGAAGCGCGCACCGAAAGGTAGGCCAAAAGCTCATATCCGGAAAAAACATCTCGGAATATCTGAAGTTTCGGATGTGTCAGATAACGCCGAGAGTAACCTCGAAAGGCATTCGTTGTATCGGTGAATTTGCGCCCCGCTGCTTTTGATATCAAAGGAGCATGGATAAGCCTTACCGCTACGTCACGATAAAACGGAGTATTTTCTGCTCTTCCCCCGGGAAGATATCGCGATCCCTGGACGAAGTCGAACCCCTGTTTCAGTTTTTGAAGAAATAAAGGGACGCTCTCAATACTATCTTTATTGTTACCGTCTATTGTAATAAATCCCCTATAGCCACGCTCAAGAGCATAATAAAATCCCATTCTGAGCTGTGCGCCCTGTTTCCCAGCACCAGTTTTAACCAAGAGCGCGTTGACTCCGAGTCGCGACAGGTTTTCATCGTTGATACTGTTATCGGTAGATCCACCATCAAGGATAATAATATCACAGATCTGGTCAATCTTGCTGATTTGAGCGCGTTGAAGCTCCGGTTCAATTCTACCTCGTTCATTTAGAACCGGAATCAGAAGGCAGTAGTCGGTTTTTTTTTCTTTGTATTCCCGCGAGATAAAATCGGGAACTCCTTGAATATTCTGATAGGTCAACCGAACACCTCTTTCAAATATACTGCGGCATCAAGAATATCCTCATCCTGATCCGAAACGCCCATTTCAACCGACACGAAGCCTTGAAAATCGTGTCTTCTCAAAATATCGGCTAGCTCCTGATGCTCAGGGCGTTCAAGAATGGGTACAAGGTTGGGTTCGCTGATATGCACATGATGGATCAACGATATGTCGTCCTTTGTAAAATTCATTTTTTCATTATTTTGGATAATGGTTCCAAAGTCCAAATTGACCTGAACAGAATCGTGGTTAACCGTCCGGCAAAACTCAAACGCTTCTTTGGTTGTATTAATAAAGTCTGTTCCGTAAAGTTTCGGGTTCGCTTCTATGGCAAAAACTGTGTT
>CAZGYK010000224.1:0-2126 GCA_964530485.1 uncultured Oscillospiraceae bacterium | reverse complement strand
CGATTCAGGTTGCGAATCCAGATTGGGCAATCGTAATATTCACCGAGAATGTAGAGCGGGAAAGACCGTTGGGTTGTATAGAGGATTGGAGGTCTTCCATAGTAATTGGTCAATTCCTCGATCAGCTCTTTTAGAATCGAGGAGACCTCCCGGCGCCTTAACGGAGAAGAGGAATAGGCGTCATAGAATTCGATATCGATGACAGGGGGGAGCGTTCCGGGATCGTTTGGTACGACCGAAATAATGTTTTCCGCCTGCGCTTTTCCGGGACTGTCATAGCTAAAAAAATGGTACGCGCCAACGATTAGTCCGGAAGCGGAGGCATTTTCCCAATTCGATTGGAAGTAGTCGTCGACAGTTTGGCTTCCTTCCGTTGACTTGATAAATGCAAAATCGACGCCTTGAGAGGCGAGAAGCGCCCAGTCTATATCCCCTTGATAAGAGGAAACGTCGACCCCGCGAACAGGGAAGCGTTCCTCGCTCGGAGATGCGACAGAATAGAAGGTTGACTGAATATATAAGGCGGCCACAAAAAGGAGCAGCAGCGTTAGACATAAAAAGACAATCAGCTTTGGTCGTTTCTTTTTCAACGTTATATCTCATTTCTGTAAATCAGATTCGGGTACAGCTGAGATGAAGTTCGCGCAGCGCAAAACATGGCAGGCAAAAATAGGACAAGGCGCAAACGCGTCAAGCAACAGTATAGTAAAGAAAAATATACAATCTATGAACAAAGGATAGCTTAGAACAAGCCGTAATAGGAGAGAGCCTTTTGAATAAACGGCTCGGTTACGGAGAAGCATTCCGCAAGTTGCCAGATTTCATGATTGCCCTTACGAAGTTCCAGTAGGACACGTTCCTTCGGGCAGAGACGCAGGATCGCCCACACATCTGCGCGGTATTCATGTTTTTTCAAAAGGTCGAACTGGCTGTTTCGGTTATAAAAGCTGCCTGTTGCACAGTGGCCAGCTTCATGGGCAAGAATACAGAGTTCCTCGGCGGAAGAATCAAGCTGCATTGGGTCTATCCCGATACTCATTGCACCATCTTCGTCGAGCATCGAGAGAGAGGTAAAATGGGCGAAGTCGCAGCAAAGCACAGACACATCGCTCTGCTCTAGAAATTCGTAAAGTTCAATAAGTTTGTTTTTCATCTTTTTTCATTTTCGCGTAACGGGCAAAACGTTTCACTTCCTCAAGAAGGTCATCGTCGATGTCTTCGGCGCCAAACAGCGCGAATTTAATCTCTTCATCGGAGGGCTGGGTTTTACGCTCAACACCGAGCAGATCATCGACGCTACTTTCGAGGAACTCCGCCAGTCGGAGCAGATTGCTTCGGGACGGCATTTTGCGGCCGGATTCCCAGTCACTGACAGTAGGTTGAGAAACATTCAACGCGGCGGCAACCTCCTTTTGATTGTATCCCTTGGCTTCCCGTGCACTCTTAATACTCATTGTGACCACCTTTCGCCGAAACGGCCTGATGGCTCTATTATAGCTAATTGAAATAATATGTCAAGAATTTATAGCATATGACTATTGACAAAAGAACAAACGTTCAGTAAAATATATCCATAAGCTAAGAAATGGAGATGATTACTACGAATAGTTGGCTAAAAGCGATACGTCTCGAAAATGAGATGACACAACAGGAGGCGGCGGATCGGGTTTCTATTTCGCAGTCTGCTTATTGCAACATTGAACGCGGGATCAGAATTCCCGGAATCGAAACAGCGAAGAGAATTGGATCATTATTTGGATTTGACTGGGTGCGGCTATTTGAGGATGAGGAATCATAAGTGATTCGTTTCGCTTCGCCAGACCCGCTGTGGGTTTTTACTAGCAAAACTCGGGTTATTGATCGTCTAAAACCGGTTTTTGATCGCCTTAAACCTGAGACTGCGTGACAGTTATCGTTCGGGTTAGTGAATCGATTGAAGCAGATTCATTACCAGTTCTGAATCTGAATAGATAACCTGTAAATGGCAAAGTTTGCGTAGGGGTTTTCAACGTAATCTCGGAACAGAGATTACTCATAAAAACAGGAGAAAAAATATGAGGAAAAGGTTTTGGCTGTGTTCGTCAAGTAAAAATGTTAGCAAAAGGTCCCCAAAAAGGTTAGCACCT
>CAZGYK010000223.1:467-2143 GCA_964530485.1 uncultured Oscillospiraceae bacterium | reverse complement strand
TAACCATGCAATTCAGTGTGCAACCGCGCGAGGACTCTCGGTTCTCTACTGTGTCGGTGAGCGCGAAGATCAGCTGGATCACCGCTATGACGTCATAGCCGAACAGCTCCGCGCCGGCTTAAACGACGTTAAGGGTGAGATCGTAATAGGTTACGAGCCTATTTGGGCGATCGGACCCGGAAAAACTCCGCCGGAAGCGTCCTATATCGAAGAAATTGCCGCCTTTATCAAAAACACTGTATTCGAGTTCTACGGGTATAAGCCAGAGGTTGTCTATGGTGGCGGTCTCAAAGAAGAAAATGCTGCGTCAATTGCCGGTTGCCCGTCTATAGACGGAGGACTAGTAGCGCTAACCCGCTTTACCGGAGATATCGGATTCTATCCGGACGAGCTAAAAAAGATTATTGACAAATACGTGGAGGCATAGCCGATGAAACTATCTTTTGAATATGGTCAAGGTTTGATGGAAGCCAATCTTCCCGATTCTACTGACATCTTTATTCCGGGCGAAACGGTCGCCGATCCCCCCTATCTCAAAGATGTCGTCGCAGCTACTCGGGAATCCATTCTCAACCCGGTCGGTATTGAACCTCTCTCGATTCTTGCAAAGGGGAAAAAGACCGCCGTAATTGTCTTCCCAGACCGCGTAAAAGGCGGAGAACAGCCGACAGCACACCGCAAGGTCTCTATCCCAATCATCCTGGAAGAACTCTATAAAGCCGGAATTGAAAAGAAAAACGTTATTCTCCTTTGTTCCAATGGTCTTCATCGAAAAAATACCATGCAGGAAATCTACAACGTCCTTGGAGAAGATATCTTCAACGATTTTTGGTATACCGGCCAAATCATCAATCACGACAGCGAGGACTGGGATCATCTCGTCGACCTCGGGAAAACCGAGAACGGAGACCCGGTCATCATGAACAAATACGTCTATGAAGCCGATATCGCCGTTATGATCGGTCATACGCTCGGGAACCCCTACGGCGGCTATTCCGGCGGATACAAGCATTCCGCTACCGGAATCACCCATTGGCGCTCGATCGCCTCCCACCACGTTCCTCAGGTCATGCACCGCGACGATTTTGTCCCGGTTTCCCATCAGTCGCTGATGCGCAGCAAATTTGATGAAATCAGCGCACACATGGAAAAGAAGATGGGAAAGAAGTTTTTCTGTTGTGATGCCGTTCTTGATACCGCCGCGCGCCAAATTGAGATCAATACCGGCGCTGCCGAGGCGATTCAGCCAATCAGCTGGGAAACCGCAGACAAAAGAACCTATGTCAAATGGGCGAAGAAAAAGTACGATGTCGTCGTGTTCGGCATGCCCCAGTTTTTCCATTACGGAGACGGCATGGGAACCAATCCGATCATGATCATGCAGGCCCTCTCGACGCAGGTCATCCGCCACAAGCGTATCCTTTCGGACAAATGCGTCTTTATTGTCTCTTCGATCTGTAACGGTTATTTCCATGACGAGCTCTTTACCGGATACCGCGAAATCTACGACATGTTCCAAAAAGACCGCATGCAAACGCTGGATGACATGGATCGGTATGGAGAAATGTTCGCGACCAACGAAGACTATATCCGTATGTACCGTTACGGTAACGCCTTCCATCCGTTCCACGGATTTTCGATGATCAGCTGTGGCCAGATTGCCGAAGAACACCTTG
>CAZGYK010000223.1:0-457 GCA_964530485.1 uncultured Oscillospiraceae bacterium | reverse complement strand
GCCGCTACCTATATTGTCGGCGCCGAGCAGCCCGGTTTTGCCCGCGGAATGGGTCTAAAAACCCGCGCTACCTTTGAAGACGCGCTCGAGGACGCAAAGAAGATCGTTGGCGACAATCCAAACATTCTCGCGTTACCCCGTACTTTTAAAACTGCCGCCGTCCATCTTTGTATGGAAGACGACCAAATCTAGTCTAACTCTTTTGATAAAAACGCCGCTTATAACGCGGCGTTTTTTTGTTTGAGCATCCGGTCTTAAAACTCAGCTCTTTAGGGATCCAGTCTTCTTGCGTCCCTCGGAAAGAGCGTTGCCTGGCGGACATTGGGAAGCGAGAGAAGCCTTGCGGTAAAACGTTCCAACCCAAGACCCAATCCTCCATGGGGAGGAAGGCCATACTTATGCGCCATCAGATAACTCGTAAACTGCCCGGGATCCAACCCAAACCGCCTCATTTTCT
>CAZGYK010000222.1:377-2143 GCA_964530485.1 uncultured Oscillospiraceae bacterium | reverse complement strand
AGAAGAAATCAAAATGATCGAGGAAACCCATAAAATCCTTCACGATGACTCAATCGCAATTACAGCAACAACCGTTCGTGTCCCGGTTTTCAGCGCGCACAGTGAATCGATCAACCTAGAACTCAACAAACCATTTAATGTTGACGATATCAAAGCACTTCTCGCGGATTCCCCGGGAATTATTCTTGCCGATGATCCCAAAAACAACGTCTATCCCCTCGCTTCCGAAGCGGCCGGAAAAGACGATGTCTTTGTTGGAAGAGTCAGAAGAGACTTCAGTGTTGAAAACGGTCTGAATCTCTGGGTTGTCAGTGACAACATTCGCAAAGGCGCCGCCTCCAACGCGGTCCAAATTGCGCAAATCGTATTGAACAAATAAATCGGTCAACCTCATCGTATTAGAAAGGAATTTATCATGAAAAAGACCATTTTCACAGGTTCCGGCGTAGCAGTCATAACTCCTATGCACCCTGATTTTTCAATCAATTACGAAGAATATGGCAAAATTATTGACTTTTTGATTGATAACGGGACCAATGCGATTATTACTTGCGGTACAACCGGAGAGGCATCCACAATGCCGCACCAGGAGCATGTTGATGTCATTGAATACGCTGTAAAGCGCGTCAACGGTCGCGTACCGGTCGTTGCCGGATGCGGAAGCAATGATACCGCCTATGCGATCGAGCTGTCTCAAGAGGCCAAAAACTTGGGCGCTGACGCATCTCTCCACGTTACCCCCTATTACAACAAAACATCACAGCGTGGCTTGATCGCGCATTTTACCGCGATTGCCGATGCCGCGGATCTTCCGATGATTCTTTATAACGTTCCCTCGCGCACCGGAATGACGATCACGCCGGATACCTACAAGGAACTCAGCAAACATCAAACCATCGTAGCTACAAAAGAAGCAAGCGGAAATATGACCGCGATTGCAACGACGATGGAACTGTGCGGCGATGATCTTGATGTTTATTCTGGAAATGATCCCGAAATTTCTTCTATTATGGCTCTCGGCGGCAAAGGCGTTATCTCAGTTCTTGCCAACGTTAAGCCAAAAGAAACCGCGGAACTTTGCCGCCTTTGCTTAAACAACGACTTTTTGTCCGCCGCAAAAATCCAGGTTGAGCTCATGCCTTTGATCAATGCTCTCTTTGCTGATGTTAACCCGATCCCGGTCAAAGAAGCCATGAACATGATCGGATTTAATGCCGGACCATGCAGGCTGCCGCTTTACGAACTTTCCGACAGCAACAAGGCTACCCTAAAGAAACTGTTGGGCTAGGAGTTATCATGACACATGTACTGATTTCCGGTATTTGCGGGGCGATGGGCAAGGCTCTTCTCGCATCATGCAAGGCGACAAACAATCTGCTTGTAGTTTCCGGCATTGATCAGAACCAGGGTGAACTCGACGGAATCCCTGTTTACGACAGCTTTTCAAACTGCAAAGAATCTATCGATGTTGTTATCGATTTTTCGAATCCTGTTGTTCTTGATAGTTTGATCGCGTACTGTAAAGAAAATCTGGTTCCGGCCGTAATCTGCACAACAGGTTTTAACGGAGAACAAGAACAAAAAATCCTTGCGCTATCTCAGATTGTTCCCGTTTTTCGAAGCGCAAACATGTCGCTTGGCGTAAACTTAATCGCGAATCTCGCAAAAAGTGCTTCCAAACTTCTTCAGGGGTCCTACGATATTGAAATCGTTGAAAAGCATCACCGAAGAAAAGTAGATGCTCCGAGCGGAACGGCAATGATGCT
>CAZGYK010000222.1:0-367 GCA_964530485.1 uncultured Oscillospiraceae bacterium | reverse complement strand
ACGGTATCACTTTGTCTATGAACGTGAAAGCCGGCGGGAAAGCAGATCTGGAGACGAAATCGGAATTCATTCAATCCGCGGCGGTACAATTGTCGGCGAACACGACATCATTTTTGCTGGGGACGACGAGGTCATTACGATCTCCCATGTAGCAACCTCACGGAACGTATTCGCGACTGGAGCCGTATCGGCAGCCTTGTTCCTGATCAAGCAAAAGCCTGGGTTATATAACATGAATGACATCATTGAATCCAACTAAAAAAGGAGCTGCGAAAGCAGCTCCTTTTTCTAAGAGCAGAACGCTCGATGATAAATTTTCTTTCCCTTTTTGATATTAAAGATTTCCTCTTCATTATCAAAAGAAATA
>CAZGYK010000221.1:706-2154 GCA_964530485.1 uncultured Oscillospiraceae bacterium | reverse complement strand
TTTCGAGAAATATTCTCGAAAACTGCTATACGCCAAGCAAAGCCTTCGATGCAGACGCCAGTTCCTCGATCAGTTTTTCCGAAGCGGCAAGGCTCTCCTCCCCGGCTGTCAGGTAAATTTTCATCTTCGGCTCGGTACCGGAAGGCCTGATGATGACGTTTCCGCCCCGTTCAAGGCGATACTCAACGATATCGGAGGACGGCAGATCAATCTCGCTGATCTCCTTCGATTCGACGATAATCCGTTTTCCGGATTCGTAGTCGAGATGTTCAATAACCTTACGTTCCGCCAGCTCGACGACCTCTTTTTTTCGTAGCTCTTCCATCAGAGTCTTCATCTTGCTGATTCCGTCCGCCCCCGGGAACTCAATATTGACTACCGAGTTGATATAGAACCCAAATTTCTTGTAAAGACCGTCAAGAACATCGATGATCGATTGTCCCTTAGAGCGGTAATAACTCGTCATCTCCGCGAGCATCATCGACGCGAAGACGGCATCCTTGTCTCGTACATAACTGCCCGAAAGATATCCGCAGCTCTCCTCAAAACCAAAGATAAAACGCTTTTCTTCGCCCTTTTGCTCTAAGAGGAGTATCTGCTCTCCGATATACTTGAATCCGGTCAAAACCGAAATCATCTCAACTTTACCCGCCTCGGCGATCCGATCGGCGAGAGGGGTAGAGACAACGCTTTTTACCGTAACCGGATTTTTCGGCATAATCCCATTTTCTCTGCGTGCGGTAATAATATAGTTTAGAAGCAGAATTCCAATCTCATTTCCGGTGAGAATGCGATAATCCCCTTCGCGGCGAACCGCAAATCCAACGCGGTCGGCGTCCGGGTCGGTCGCGATAAAAATATCGGGCTTCAGCTTTTTACATAACGACAGCCCAAGCTTTAATGCGTCAGCCATCTCCGGATTCGGATAGGGCGCGGTCGGGAAATCGCCGTCCGGAAGTTCCTGCTCCGGAACAACAATTACGTCGGTAAGCCCGATGCTCTCAAGAACCCGGCGAACAGGCTTGTTTCCCGTTCCATTTAACGGCGTAAAAACAACCTTAAGCGGATACTTAATACAAATACCCGGATTGATCTGCTGCTTTTCGACTGCCTTGAAATAATTGTCGATAACCCGTTTTCCGATATGTTTGACGAATCCTTTCTTTTCGGCTTCGCGGAAACTCATTCGTTTTGCTCCGCCGAGAACATCAATATGTCTCAGCCGTTCCAAAACAGCGTCGGTATCCTCAATGGTCATTTGGCAACCGTCCGACCCGTAAGCCTTATATCCGTTGTAAACCGCCGGGTTGTGGCTTGCCGTAATCATAATTCCGGCTTTACAGGAAAGAGAACGAACCGCAAAGGACAACATCGGCGTCGGCATCAGCTCGCTATAGATATGAGCCGTAATCTCATTCGCCGCCAAGACCGCCGCACATTCCTCCGCA
>CAZGYK010000221.1:0-696 GCA_964530485.1 uncultured Oscillospiraceae bacterium | reverse complement strand
GGGAATCATAGGCAATCGCAACCGAGCCGCCCCCATAGCGGCCATTGATATAGTCCGCGAGCCCCTGCGTCGCCCAGCCGACCGTATAAAGATTCATCCGGTTGGTGCCGGCTCCAAGTACACCGCGAAGGCCTGCCGTTCCAAAACTCAGCGAAGTCTCAAATCGAGAACGGATTTCTTCCTCATTGCCGCGGATCCCCTCAAGTTCTTCAAGGATTTCCGGTTCCGTTACGGTGTCAATCCAGTTTTGATAAACAGCCTGACAGTCCATCATGTCCCCTCACTCTCAACAACATAATTTCATAGTCGCTTTGTAAAAGCTATTATAGCATCACTCTTGCCTATCGAACAAGGAATAGAGTAAAATAATTCCAGATGAATTTGTCGCTTTATGTCATTCACGGTCGCGTTTTGGCGAAAGTGAGTCATTTGTCAACAGAAACAGAAGGGAGATCATCATGTATGCGAAAGTAACCAGCCTAGGGATTTGGGGGTTGGACGGCTATCCCGTTATCGTCGAAGCGGATCTTTCCCAGGGACTTCCGGCATTCGATATCGTCGGTCTTCCGGATGCCGCTGTAAGCGAATCGAGAAACCGGGTTCGTTCTGCCGTTAAGAACAGCAGGTACGTTTTTCCCGTAAGCCGAATTACCGTCAATCTCGCCCCTGCGGACAAACGAAAAACCGGCCCGCTCT
>CAZGYK010000220.1:0-2177 GCA_964530485.1 uncultured Oscillospiraceae bacterium | reverse complement strand
CTGTTTGATAAAGGAGCCGAAAAACGCCTCTGTTTTGTCTCTTCCGAGGTCTCCTCTATTACCATGATGATCCACCGCGATACCGAGATCCGCTACTGTATCACAAAGAGCGCCCTCAACATCATGGTGCGGATGCTCTATAACAAACTTTATGCTGACGGCTATACCTTTCGGCTCTACCAGCCGGGCTGGATGCGCCGTATGAATCCCGATGGAACAACCGAGTTTGGAAACGAGATGCAGATCGAGCCAACCGACTCGGCCGCCTACGCGATCGACGTCTTTACCGGGCGCCGCGGGGATGAACAACGCCTGGTCCTAACCGACCACATGGGCACCGAATGGCCATTCTAGCTGCGTTTTTTGCGTTTTTATCCTGTCCGATCAATCGAACACCGGTTCCGGGCATTTTTTCTGTGCTTGCCCGGAGCAATCACGAATACAACCAAAAAAAGCCGGATAAATCTCTTCGTATTTGGTTTAAGGAGCCTCTATGAATGCATATCTAACCGATCTCGGTAGCCCGTTTGCAAAACGCCTCGCCGAACTGCTCAAAAAGAAGGGCTATTCGATCCTCTCTGGAAACGACGAGACCGAAGAACCTGTCGAGCTTTTTGTCGCAACTGAAAACATCCGCCTTCCCGACGACAATTTTGATGTCCGCGAACCGGGAAACTACGAAGCTGTCGCCGAAAGCTTTGATTTGAATCTCTTTTCTCCGATTCTGAAGCTTGAACGCCTGCTTAAAAATCTCGATAAGGGGAATCTGAAACGGATCTGCTTCCTCTCGTCTCGAACCGCAAGCGTCAACCTGAGCGACGCAACCTTTGGGTTCGGCTACAACATGTGTAAGGCATCGCTCGGAACTTCGCTCGCCATCTTTAAGAACAAACTCTATCCCGACGGCTATACCTTCCGGCTTTTCGACCCGATGGAAACCGAGAACGACCCGAGGGTGACGAACGAAAATGCCGCCGAAGCTGCGCTTACCTATTTCCTGACCGGGCGCGCCTATGATAGAAACAATGACAAACGAAACGACGAAACCCGGCTGGTGCTTCGCGACGCGCTCGGCCGTGAATGGCCCTACTAGCTTCAAGGAGGTTGTTTTGCGATGACTCTTAGGGACAAGAAGAATCCGGACTTTGTCGTCAAGTACCCCTCCCTCTTTTTGCCTATCGGTTTTTTGATCGCTGCTCTCTCTTCCTACCTCGTGATTCTACTCGTTCTAAAGCGGAAAGAATCGCAATTTGTCGCTTCCATGCCCGGGTATTTTTTAGCCTTGCTCGTATGTCTTCTTTTCTTCATTGCGCTTTTTTCGGTGGTTTTGTTTGCAAAAGCGCTTCGAGAAAGAATCTTTGTTTATGACCGGGAAGGCTTGATCGTCTTTTTGCCGGCGTTCGGATCAAAACGGGAGTTTTCGTTCCGGGATATCTCCGAGATACGGGTGATGAGGATGCCGGTCTTTTTCCTGGGCCCGGACGATGCAAAAGTCTTTGTCCGCGGAAGAAAGGTTTGTTCGATCCATTCCTACTATAAAAACTATGCGCTGCTTCTCGAAATTGCAAAAAGCAAAGGCGCTCCGATTACGCCGGTCCCGCTTGACCGCGTCTTCTATTGACTGTCTGCCCCGCTTTTTTAGGTTTGAGATTTGACTCCAAACGATCTTTATTTTGAGCGATAGATCTGTCCCTTAAAATCCTGTCATATTGTCCGAAGAAACGCGCAGCAACCGCCGTTCGGCTTAAGGAGGGTTACCTTTGGAATCGCTTTCGGTGAAAAAAACACCCATTTTCGTAGTTAAAGATCCCCCAAGAATGGTGTTTGCCTACCTGTTCCTTGTTATCGCGGCAGGAAGCCAATTCTATGAATTTTTTCTGCGTTTTCTCGAGACAGTCCGTACCAATCCAAAACTCGCTGTTACAAGAGGACTTTTAGCCTTCTTCCTCCTAATACTTCTATGTATCACCATCTATTATGTCCTTCATTCTTTTCGGATGCGGATTTATGTCTTCTAGGATTCCGTTCTCTATCGGCCGATGATCGGGCGTAAAAAGCAGTATTTTTATTCCGAGATTTCTGAAATCGCGGTGCGCTACGGGCGCGGCGGTTATTTTTCCCGGGACAAGGCCAAAGTTTATTCCTTTCGTGAAAAACAGTTCGTCCTCTTTTCCGAA
>CAZGYK010000219.1:0-2221 GCA_964530485.1 uncultured Oscillospiraceae bacterium | reverse complement strand
ACTTCGCGGAGCGTTGTTCCCATCGGAACTTCAACTAGGCCGGTGTTGCGGATTTTTCCGCCGAGCGCGAAGACTTTCGTTCCCTTGCTCTTCTCGGTTCCCATCGAGGAGAACCATGCCGGACCGTTTAAGATGATCTGGGGAATATTGGCGAGCGTTTCAACGTTGTTGAGGATGGTCGGCTTCTGCCAGAGTCCCTTGAGCGCCGGGAACGGTGGACGCGGCCGCGGTTCGCCACGATTGCCTTCGATCGAGGTCATCAGGGCTGTTTCTTCACCGCAGACAAAAGCGCCGGCGCCAAGTTTGATCTCGACATCGAAATCAAATCCGGTTTCAAAGATGTTTTTGCCGAGGAGACCGTATTCACGCGCCTGTTTGATAGCGATTTCGAGACGGGCAACCGCGATCGGGTATTCGGCACGTACATAGATAAAGCCTTTGGAGGCGCCGATTGCGTAGCCGGCGATCGCCATAGCTTCGAGAACGACATGGGGGTCGCCTTCGAGAACCGAGCGATCCATGAACGCACCGGGGTCGCCTTCGTCGGCGTTACAGCAAACATATTTCTGGTCGGCGGGGTTGGCAGCCGCAAATTTCCATTTGAGGCCGGTCGGGAAGCCCGCGCCGCCGCGACCGCGAAGGCCGCTGTCGAGAAGCGTTTGGATGACATCTTCCGGCTTCATCTCGGTCAGAACTTTACCGAGGGCCTGGTATCCGTCAAACGCGATATACTCATCGATTACTTCCGGGTTGATACGGCCGCAATTGCGAAGCGCGACCCGGAGTTGTTTCTTATAGAAATCGGTTTCTTCGAGACTTGTAATCTCATCGCCTTTTACGGTTTCATCGTAGAGAAGGCGGGTAACCGGGCGGCCTTTCAGCAGGTGTTCGCTGACAATCTCGGGGATGTCCTCGACCTGAACCATGCTATAGAAGGTTCCTTCCGGATGGATGATAACGATCGGGCCAAGGGCGCAAAGGCCAAAACAGCCGGTTCTGACGAGGTTGACTTCGTCGGAAAGCCCCTGGGCGGCAATTTCTTTGGCAAACGCTTCGGAGACCTTGTCGCTGCCGGAGGAGGTACAACCAGTTCCTCCACACACCATTACATGGCTTCTATACATTCTTTCTCCCCCTTACCGTGCATTATGGCCGTAGGTAAATTCTGCGACCGGATTCCCGCCGATAATATGGTCGCTTACGACGCGAGCGACTTTTTCGGGGGACATTTTTACGTAGGTGACCTTGTCTTTGCCGGGGGCGAAAATTTCGACGACCGGCTCATACTGGCAGATTCCGGTCGCGGCGCGAGATTTCATCTGTAAACGCGTTGAGAACCGGGCGGGCTCCGGCGGCAATTCCGCAGGTTGCCATGCCGACGACGACGCGGATGCTGTTGTCGTCCGCTTCGCGGGTATCGACGACCGACTTCATTTTATCGCGAATGGCCGCAAGTTCAGCTAAGCTTTTCATAATTGCTCTCCTTTATCCGATATGCTTTTCGCACTATTATTTTCCGTTGAGGATGGGGCGGGAGTTTTCTTCGGTATACTCCCGAATAAAGACCGCGACTTCGGGACTTTCGACAGGGACGCCATCAAGGATCTCTTTGATGTTTCTCGAATCCAGCGTAAATTCCTTGCCGTCTTTTTTTAGGGTATAGACAAAATCCATATGGGGATTTCCGCTGATCAGAACCGACATGGTTCCTCCCATATCACCCAGCGGCATCATATCGATATGATCGGTATGAAACTCCGCAGAAATAGTCGTGCCCTTTCCCGGTTCGCTTTTGATGGAGATATTGCCGCCGGTCAGTTCGGCCGCCATTTTTAAGAATGGGATTCCGAGACCGACTTTTCTCGTTGTCCGGCTGGTATAAAACGGGCTTAGAACCCGCTCGACAACCTCTTTCTCCATGCCTTTACCGTTGTCTTCTATTGAGAGGAACAGCGTTTCGTCCTGTTTGTAGTCGAGTAGAATTGTGACAAGCGATGCGCCTGCCTTGACCGAGTTTTCTGAGATATCGAGGATGTTCAGCGAAAGCTCCTGCAAGGCGATACTCCTTTACAAAAAACGGTCGGTTAGTATTTCTTCAGGATTTCATCCAGTTCGTTACCGGTGAGTCTGCCGTAGACATCCTCATTTATTGTAATAACCGGAGCGAGCCCGCATGCACCGATACAGCGGCAGCTTTCGAGGCTGAACTTTCCGTCAGGCG
>CAZGYK010000218.1:1063-2242 GCA_964530485.1 uncultured Oscillospiraceae bacterium | reverse complement strand
GAGATCAAGATCCGGGTTGAGAGCGCTGATTTCTTCTACGGGAATTCCGTTGCCCTCGGCGATATCCTCTAGCGTCTCCTCCTCGGCTACGACATGGTATACCGCTTGTTGTGCGGAAGAGTGGACAACCTGCTCGAGTTTATTGATCTCGAGAATACTCTTTTCCGCATAAACTCCGGTTTCAATTTTGACATCCTTGGAAAACCGAACTTCTGTTGTCTCATCCAAAACCTGTTGCTCGTACGGCTTCTTGATGTCATTCAACATCTGCTCAAGCTGTTCTTCGTCAGTAGTCGCCCCATAGAACTCGTTGTCGATATAAAGGCCGACGCCCTCTGAAATCTCCCCTCCGGAAGCGGTCAAAAGATTGTCGGCAACCTTTGTCTGCGGAGTCAGCTCCTCTTTGGTTACAACCGCCATGCTAAGCTCAGCCTCGGCGGACCAGGAAACCTCCTCCGATTCGATCATTCGCCCTTGAATGATACGCTGCGCTGCATTGAGTACCTGCTCGTTTTCAACATACCCGACGATCTGGCCGTTGTAGTTGACCGCGAGCGCGAAGTTCAGATGTAACATGCTGTAAACGACAAAAGCGAATGCTGCAGCAGCCACGATCGGCAGGAAATGGTTTAAGAATCTGGCGATCAGATGCTTGTTCCAAATCCACCCGTATTTGATAAACTGCCGAAGCCGTCTCATCTTTGCCTTAAAGCCTTTTTGCTCGCTTTCACGCATAATCTCTGAGAGGCTCTTTAAGCTTCGGAAAAACTTGCGGAACGGATTTACGAAGTCGTTAAACATCGTCGCAATCCATCTCGCAAGGGTCTTACATACAAACGAAATTCCGCGCCATAGGGTTTTAAAAACCCATATAACGCCACGGCGGATCGACCGCCAGGAATTTTTACATTCACGTTCAATTGTCGCGCCGAGATAATATAGCTGGTCGCCGAGGTATTCCAAAAAATACGAAATCAACCGCTTTTTGTTTACTTTCTGTCTGCGGTGGGAATGCGAGGCGGTTGCATTTTTTGAAAACAGCGAGCCCTTTTTCTTAGGCATATCAAAAAGCTCCTTTGCCCATTCCGGGCGTTTGTTGCGGCGCCACACACGCCACCGGTTGTCTCGGAATGTTCGCCCGTTTTGCGAGAAAAAGACTTGCTCCATGCCGCAAAACAC
>CAZGYK010000218.1:0-1053 GCA_964530485.1 uncultured Oscillospiraceae bacterium | reverse complement strand
GACTTTTGTTCCCTTTTTCAAGAAAACAGAGCTTTTTTAACAATTTCGACTTAATTTGAATCTAAGATATTTGGCTTTTCATCTCTTATCGAGACATAAATCATTGTATTCCGCCCGCGAAACTCCCGCTTATCCTGAAGTTCCGATACCTCTTCCCGCGATTCTCGCCTCTGTGCCGGATCCCGTTAGAGTGACTTCTAATTTAGAGTGTTATACGGACGAATTTGAATTGATTCAACTTCTCAAACACTTGATCTGTAAATCATACTTGATTCAACGTACAAGCACAGTTTTGAGCCGGGCAATAAAAAAGGGCAAAGCATCCGCTTTGCCCTTCGCCGATCTAGATCTTGACGATCCAGCCATATTCGTCTTTGACTTTGCCCCACTGAATTCCGGTCAGCGTGTCATAGAGTTTCTGGGAAACTGCGCCAATCTTTTGGTCGTTAAAGACAAGATCCCGCTTTCCGACGCGAAGAAGTCCGATCGGGGAAATGACCGCGGCTGTTCCGGTTCCAAAAGCCTCTTTTACAAGACCCTTGTCATAGGCGTCGATGACTTCGTCAATCGAAAGTCTGCGCTCGGTTACCGGCATACCCCAGGTATTGAGCAGATCGATGACGCTTTTTCTCGTAATTCCCGAGAGAATGCTCCCTTCGAGGGACGGTGTGATGACTTCGTCTCCGATGACAAAAAACACGTTCATCGTTCCGACTTCTTCGATATATTTCTTCTCGACGCCGTCAAGCCAAAGAACCTGGGTAAAATCCTGTTTCTTGGCTTCATCCTGTGCCTTAAGCGAGGCGGCGTAGTTTCCGCCGGTTTTTGCCATTCCCATTCCGCCCTTGACCGAACGGACATAGTTTTCTTCAATATAAATTTTGACCGGGTTTAGTCCTTCCGGATAATAGGCTGCTACCGGTGAAAGGATGATTACGAAAAGATAATGGTTTCCTGCGCGTACGCCGACATGCGGATCTGTCGCGAAAATAAACGGGCGAATATAAAGCGAACATCCCTCGCTCTTCGGTACCCAGCGCGAATCGATCCGAA
>CAZGYK010000217.1:0-2320 GCA_964530485.1 uncultured Oscillospiraceae bacterium | reverse complement strand
CGTGCAGGCACGGCGGGTATGATTTGGTATAGGAAATTCTGCGCTTGACGGGGCTTTAGCCAATCAGAAGATTTTCGAGTTTGAACTTCTTGGCAATCGATTCAAGCGTTCCGTCGCTGATCAGTTCCTTGATAATGGTGTTAACTTTAGCGGTAAGTTCTTTGTCGTCTTTTCTGAAGGCAATTCCATACTCCTCAGGCGCAAAACCACGGTCTTCGATTACGGCAAGTCCGGAATAATCGGTTCCTTCTCCAATCATGCCGATCGACATAACATAATCGATCACGCAGCCGTCCGCTGTCCCGGAAGAAACTTCCATCAGGGCGGTTGCCTGTTTATCTACCGCGGTATAGTTCGCTTTGGCAAAGAAGCTTTCTTCTTTTGCCGCTGCTTCACCGGCGGATTCCGCCTCGGCGACAATGACCAAGCCGTCAACGGATTTCGAGAGTTTATCGGTGTTTTCCTTTTTAACAACAAGAACCTGCTTATTGTTCATGTAAGGGCTGGAAATTGACATGTTCGTTGCACGTTCTTCCGTAATGGTCATTCCGTTCCAGATACAGTCAATGTTTTTTGCGTTCAGTTCGGTTTCTTTCTTGCCCCAGTCTATTTCCTGAAATTTCGGCGTTATGCCAAGCTTTTCACAAACAGCGGTAGCAAACTCCGTTTCAAAGCCTTGAAGAGCTCCATTTTTATCAAGATAGTTCATTGGCTCAAAATAGGTGATCCCGATGACCAGTTCACCTTTGTCCTCAATATAGGCAAGGTCTGATTTTTTCCCGGCGCAGGCGCTGAGCAGCGTCAGCAGGGTTACCGCGAGAAGAACAACAGCGATCAGTTTTTTCATTTTAAGTACTCCTGAATTTTGTTTTATCATAGTAAAGTGATACTATCATACCCCAGCGGTTGAATTGTTGTCAACCGGTATCGGCGTTTTCCATTAAAATTGTATTATCTACTCTTTTAGTATGATAAAAAAATCGAATGTCGATTTTTCATGCAACAAATTGTGAATTATCATTTTCTTAATTGTTGAGTTATGCAAAGTGGGATCCGAGAAATCTTCAGGTTTTGTTGACATCCCATTTTTCCAAAGATAGAATAAAAGAGATAGAATACCAATTGAGTGTTCGAAGGGAGCTGCGGAATGAAGAAGGCGTCAATTAAGCTACATCGTGATTTCCTCGTCGGAGAGACAGACCCGCGCATATACGGTTCGTTTATTGAGCATATTGGGCGCGCAGTCTATGGCGGTTTATATGATCCGGGACATCCTTTGTCGGATAAAAATGGGTTTAGAAAAGATGTCTTAGATCTTGTCAAGGAGTTGCGTGTTCCGATTGTCCGTTATCCCGGAGGAAACTTTGTGTCCGGATATAATTGGGAGGACGGGGTTGGCCCCCGTGACCAAAGACCAAAGAAGGCTGAACTCGCGTGGTTCGCGATTGAGAATAACCAGTTTGGCACGGATGAATTTGCGGCTTGGTGTGAAACAGCCGGAACCGAGGCAATGATGGCGGTCAACCTCGGAACGCGCGGCGTAGAAGAGGCGCGAAATCTCCTCGAGTACTGTAACTTCAAAAGCGGAACCTACTGGAGCGATATGCGGATCAAGAACGGATATGCGAAGCCGCACGCAATTAAGACCTGGTGTCTAGGAAACGAGATGGACGGTCCCTGGCAGATCGGGCATAAAACCGCGCATGAATATGGGCGCTTGGCGCAGGAAACAGCTAAGGTCATGCTTTGGACCGATCCGAATATCGAGCTTGTAGCCTGCGGAAGTTCCAACGCAAAAATGGCGACCTGTTACGATTGGGAAGCTACAGTTCTTGATTATACTTATGACTTTGTAGACTATATTTCTATGCATGTCTACTATGGAAATACCGAAGATGATACGCCGAACTTTTTGGCTAAATCAATGGATATGGATTCCTTTATCGAACGCGTCGTTGCAACCTGCGACTATGTCCAGGCAAGAAAACGCGGGAAGAAGAAGATCCAGATTTCGTTTGATGAATGGAACGTTTGGTATCATGCGAAAGCCGCAAACAAAACGGCGGAAAAATGGCAGGAAGGCCCCGAGTTCAACGAGGATATCTATAATTTTGAAGACGCATTACTGGTCGGGAGCATGATTCTTTCGCTTCTCCGTCACTGTGATCGCGTTAAGGTGGCCTGCCAGGCCCAGCTCGTCAATGTTATTGCTCCTATCATGACCGAGAACGGCGGGCGGATTTGGAAGCAGACGATTTACTATCCGTACCTCCACGCTTCCAACTTCGGGCGCGGAAAGGTTCTAAGGCTCGAAGTAGAC
>CAZGYK010000216.1:0-2323 GCA_964530485.1 uncultured Oscillospiraceae bacterium | reverse complement strand
ACATTCAATTCTTCGCGGCGGCAGGTACCAAGGTCGGAACAGTTTTTTCTTCCTCTTGGGGCGCCGGAATAGCCGGTTGAAACAATCTCGTCGTTTTTAACGATAATCGCTCCATAATTTCTTCGAAGGCAGGTCCCGCGTTCGGAGACCGCTTCGGCAATATCTAGATAGTAATTGATTTTATCTCTTCTGGGGTTGCTCATGAAATTCACCTGCCTTATTTTTATATAGATATGTTACATCTTATGATATTTGATTTTATACGATAAATCAATGTTTTTTTGTTAGGAGCATGTTATAATGAGGAAACTTTTGGAGCATATGTGCCGATGAATGAGCGGTGATCTGATCTCGATTACGGATATCGCGAAACCCATCTCTGACTCAATAAGCCAAGCGAGATGAGGACACAGCGCAACGTGTTTTCGCAGTCAAAAACATGTTTTTACCGTCAAAACATATCGGACGTTCAGCAATAAAGTCATTCTGAGCACCATAAAACAGCTTTGGTTTTTGAGAAAAGAGGGGGATATGGGAAAAGGAAGCCTCAACCATACCGCAAAAAAGTCGCTCGGACAGAATTTTTTGATCAATCCCGGGATCGCGCCGAAGATGCTGGATGAGAGCGGGATAAACGGAGATTTTGGGGTAATCGAAATTGGCCCCGGTCTTGGAGCTCTGACGAAGGAACTTGTCAAGAGGGCGAAGCGGGTTGTTGCGGTTGAACTCGATCAGGATTTGATTCCGAACCTCATAGAAAAGTTTGGACATATTGACAGCTTTAAGCTAGTCCATGGGGATATTCTCAAAATAGACCTTGAATCGCTCATTGCAGAAGAGTTTTCTGGAATGCGCTGTGCGGTTGTCGGAAACCTTCCGTATTACATCACAACCCCGATTTTGATGAAGCTCTTGGAAGAGCGGCTTCCGATAGAGATGATTGTCGCGATGGTTCAAAAGGAGGCGGCGGAGCGGCTAGCCGCGAAGGAGGGGAGCAGAGAGTCCGGGGCGGTGACGCTTGCGGTTCGGTATTACAGCGAGCCGGAAATTCTGTTTGATGTTTCTCCAGGCAGTTTTCAGCCGATGCCGAAGGTTACAAGCTCGGTTATTAAGCTTCTGGTTCGGGAGGAACCGCCGGTTTCCCCGAAGGATCCTAGATTCATGTTCTCGGTCATCAAGGCCGCGTTTTCCCAGAGAAGAAAGGTTTCGGTCAACGCAGTCAGCGCCGGACTCCGGCTGGAAAAGCAGGTAGTCATGGAAGCGTTTTCAGATTGCGGGATAGATTTGATGATACGGGCGGAGAGAATGACGTTGGCGGATTTTGCGGCGGTTTCGGATCTTCTTTCGGAGAAGAGATCGAAATAGATTCGTTTTGAGTGAACGCAAGAAGTCGGCAAACGAGATATGAAACAATTGGGCTTAACATCTTAGGTAAGACAAATTGGTTGCGATTGTATTGACTTTTTGACGAATTTTGTAAAATGAAAAAACATAAAACAGTTTAAGTGGATTGCGATTTATGAAAAAATGCACAGACTTATTGTGGATTTTTTGTGTAAAAATGTTGCAATTCGCTTTTTTATTGTGTAATATAGATACATATATAGTTTTTAAAATGGCAAAATGTCTTTGGTAAAAATGACAAAGCTGGAAATAAACCGGAATTTGGCCGAAGGATTAATTTGAAGTAAAGAAGGTAGCGCGATGTCTAACAGACTGTTTCAGGGAATCATTATCCAGTTAGGAGAGGCAGCGGGGCGGACAATTGGAATTCTGGATGAGAACGCCACTGTGATCGCATGCAGTGTGCTCAGCGAAATCGGCCAGGCAAGGTCGGGAGTCATGGAACACTATAATGGGAGTGAAGATCTGGTTCGGATTGACGGCAATACCTACTGTTTCATCGGCCAAAACAGAAAGTCGGAGTATGCGATTTTTGTTGAGGGGACCGACGAAGAATCCGGACGCATCGCAAAACTTGCAGTTGTTGCGCTCGGCGGAATCAAACAGTATCATGATGAGCGCTACGACAAGAGCAATTTTATCAAGAATGTTGTGATGGACAATATTCTTCCCGGAGACATCTACGCCAAGGCGAGGGAGATGCATTTCATCACCGATGTGCAGCGTGTTGTTCTCCTCGTTCGGCTCCAATCTGTCGGAACGATGGCGGTATTCGATATCATCAGCGGACTGTTCCCGGATAAGCAAAAGGATTTTGTTTTTAGCATCAGCGAGACCGATATGGTTATCGTAAAGGAAGTTAAACCGGGGATTGACCTGAAAGACATCGAAAAACTTGCGGGATCTATCGTTGATATTC
>CAZGYK010000215.1:0-2326 GCA_964530485.1 uncultured Oscillospiraceae bacterium | reverse complement strand
CGACAACCTTATAGTTCAACCCGCGTTTCTGAAGTTCGGAATACGCTACGCTTACAAGCGACCCTTTTAAGCTTGGAACGCCGACGTCCGACTGCAGCATTTCCTCTTCCGTAAAGGTCGGATCTATCCCGAGGTACGGCAAAACGTCCGACATAATCTTCGCACAAACCGGTCCGACGAGCGTCGTTCCGTAAATCGTATAACTCTGCGCTTCGTCCAACATAACAAGTAGAACTATCTCCGGGTCATCGGCAGGCGCAAACACACAGAAGGAGGCAATAAAGGTTTTAAGTCCGTCCGGGGCTTCAGCCGCTTCCGAAAGCTTTTCCGCCGTTCCGCTCTTTCCGCCGATACGATAACCAGCGACGTAAGCGCTGTTTTTGCTGTTTACGATCTCTTCAAGTATCGTCCGCATCTCTTTAGACGTCTCTTCACTAATGACCTGCCGCTTAATCGGATTTCCGAATGACTCTACCGTATTTCCTTCCGAATCAACAACTTGTTCTACAACATGCGGCTGAACGAGATATCCTCCGTTTACTACGGCCGAAAATGCCGTAATCATCTGGATTGGCGTAATTGAGTTCGACTGTCCATAGGAGGCACTGGCTAATTCAACAGGCTTAAGTCCTTTTTCGTCGTAGTAGAGACTCCCCGCTTCTCCGGGAAGGTCTATCCCTGTCGGATCCGTAAATCCAAAACTTTTGAAATATTCAAAAAAGTTTTTGCTCCCGATCTGCTGTCCAATTTGAATAAACCCTGGGTTACAAGAATTGATCAGACATTCCGCGAAAGACTCTTGTCCGTGCGCTGTAATCGCGCAATACATCGTAACCTCGGATGTCACCCGGAATGCACGCTCACAGTAATAGGAGCTGTTAAGGTTTGCAGAATTCGTCTCAAGTGCCGTCGACGCAGTGATTACCTTGAAAACCGAGCCCGGTTCATAGAGATCGTTTAGAGCCTTGTTCTTCCATTGCTTATTCTGCTGTTCGTAACGATATTTCTGGATCTCTGTCTCGTTCGTCATAATCGAGATCGCATCAATTGCCTTCTGGTCATAAAGTTCAAATGGGCTGTTGGGGTCATAGCCAGGCTTTGTCGCCATAGCAAGTATCGCCCCATTCTTCACGTTCATGATAATGCCGGTAGCGCCATTCTGTACATTATGTTCTCTTACAGCGTTTTCGAGCGCCGATTCAAGGTAATGCTGGATATATTTATCGATCGTCAAAACAAGGTTGTTGCCCTCTTTCGGGGCATATTCAGCCTTGTAGTCGTAAAACATCTCGCTTCCCCGGGCATTCTGGGCTGTGATAACACGTCCATCGGTCCCGGTTAAATAGTCGTTATATTCCGACTCAAGCCCCGCCAACCCGTAGTTCTCGGTTCCGAGAAATCCCAGGATGTGCGAGGCAAAATCTCCGTTTGGATAGTAGCGTTTGGAATCCTCATAGAAGTTGATGCCCGAAACCTTTTCGTCGGCCATAAACTTTTTTATTTCTTGTACTACCGGTTCGTCTACCTTGAATTTAAGCGCAGAATAGTAACTCCCTTTTTCAGAAAACCTGCTATAGATTTCATCGTAGTCCATCTCGAGAATTTCCGAAAGCCGCTCCGCAATGATCTCGCGCTTATCGGTTTTAATTTCCGATGGTGAAAGCGCCACTGTCCAACATGCGGCGCTTTCTGCTAACACATTCATATTGCGGTCGTAAATTGTACCGCGTTTCGGCTGAATCACGGTGTCTCTGATCTGTTGCGAAATGGCAAGACTAGCGTATTTGTCGTGTTCCGCGACCGAAATAATCGCGACACGCACAACCAAAATCCCAAAAATAACCATCAAGACGCCGATGGTTATCGCCATTCTTTTCTTTGAGGTTTTCCCCGCTGAACCTCTCTTCTTTTTATTGGTGCTTTCCATTCCGGAATCTCCTTAGCTAACCATTATCCACCGAACAACCCGGTCACAGCTCCCCATACTTTCGCAAAAAAATTCCCGGCATCCTTTGCCGCTTCGCCTTCAACAATCCGGTTGTCGCTGTGGAGGTTGATATACTCGATCTGACTTGCCGACGCCTTTACCATCCCAAGCTCATTCTCAACATAATCCTCGACATTTTTAAGAGAAACTTTACTCTCGAGCTGGAAGCTCAGATAAGAGTATTCACTTTCAAGCCGAGTCAGTTCATCCTGCATGCTGATAACCTGCGCTTTGGTCTCGGTCAGCATCATATTATTATATACTGTCAACGTCATCAATACAAGCAAAAGCATAATCGAAACAGCAAACGCACTGAATAAAGTATACGATGGACACATC
>CAZGYK010000214.1:0-2341 GCA_964530485.1 uncultured Oscillospiraceae bacterium | reverse complement strand
TACTAACCCCGTAAGAGAAGATGACGAATATGTCCAGTCAATACTCGATGATCTCAAATGGCTTGGCGCTGATCCGACAGGCGGAATTTTTTACGGTTCAGATTATTTCGATAAATGCTACGAATTTGCCATCAAGTTAATCAAAGACGGTAAAGCCTACGTCGATTCGCTTAACCCCGATGATATGCGTGAATACCGGGGTACGTTAACCGAGCCCGGAAAGAACAGTCCTGACAGAGATCGTCCTATTGAAGAAAATCTGGATCTTTTCGAACGCATGAAAAATGGTGAATTTGCCGAAGGTCAGTATACCCTTCGCGCGAAAATTGACATGACCAGCCCTAACATGAATATGCGGGATCCCGTCATCTATCGAATCCTCTATTCGCATCATCACCGTCAGGGAGATGAATGGTGTATTTATCCTCTTTATGACTACGCACATCCGATTCAGGATGCGCTTGAAGGTATTACCCATTCTCTCTGTTCAATAGAATTTGAAAATCATCGTCCACTCTACGATTGGGTTGTCGACAACATTGGTTTTGAAAAGAAACCCCATCAATATGAGTTTGCGCGTCTCAACGTTAGCTATACGGTTATGAGCAAGCGGTATCTTCGCGAACTCGTCGAAACAAATGTCGTTGATGGTTGGATATACCGCTTCCTCCATTTTCGAGTTCATTCGTCTTGCTGGTATTTCGAAGGCATATAGCTTAGTCGACATTGGTTTGTTGGAATACTGTATTCGCGATGAGCTGAACACATCGGCTGAGAGACGGATGGCTGTTCTTGACCCAATCAAAGTTACGATAACCAATTATCCTGAGGAAAAATGCGAACACTTCGAGATTGCGAACAACCCAAACAACCCAGAAGCCGGAACAAGAGAGGTTGCGTTTACCCGTGAACTCTTTATTGAGCGATCAGATTTTGAAGCGGATCCTCCTCCAAAGTTTTTCCGCCTGACGCCAGGTAAAGAGGTTCGCTTGATGGGATCTTATATCATCCGTTGTGATGACTTCAATGGTATGGTGACAGAAATCCTCTGCAGCGCCGACCTCGAAACCGGTGGTAAAAATCCTCCCGACGGCAGAAAAATCAAAGGGACAATTCACTGGGTCTCCTCTTCACATTGCATTGACTCTGAAATCCATATGTATGACCGTCTCTTTACTCTCGAAAATGTTGCCGATATCCCGGAGGATAAGAGCTATGGCGATTTCTTGAATCCTGATTCGATCAAGATCTATTCAAATGCAAAACTCGAACAGTCCTTATCTGAAGCCACATTAAACAACAGGTATCAGTTCGTACGAAATGGCTACTTTATCAAAGATAGCAAACATGATAACGTTTTCAACAACATCGTCAACCTTCGAGATACCTGGGCAAAAATCAGTAAGTAAAAAAGAGGTTCTTCCTATTTTGGAAGAACCTCTTTTTTATTGGGGATCTGGGATAATACAATCGCCATAAACATTACCGCGCAACCGACAATCTCTCTCGGATGAAGATATTGTCCGAGGAACACCATCCCGGCTAATAATGCAAAAACTGATTCAAGACTCATAATCAAGGAAGCCGACGTTGGGTCAGTATGTCGCTGTGCAAAGATTTGAATCGTGTAGGCAATTCCCGAAGACAGGATTCCTGCGTAAGCTATTGAAAACAACGCGCTCTTGATCGCCGATAGTTCGATATCCTCAAAGATAAACATAGCGATGGTTGACAAAACAAATAATGTTGCGAATTGCGTAAAGGAAAACCATACTCCATCAACTTTAGATGCATACTTATCAATAAACAAAATATAGATTGTAAATGCTATGGCACAGAGTACCGTGAGAATATCGCCCCGATTGATCGTTAACGTTTCGTTGATACAGAGAAAATAGAGTCCAATCAACGCCATCATGACGCAAATCCAAGTCTTAAATGAAGTCTTATGTCGAAAAAGTATCCCGACAACTGGAACAAGAACAACATAAAGAGACGTAATAAAACCGGATTTTCCAACGGATGTATATGCTAATCCTGCTTGCTGTAAAACATTCGCTAGGAACATCAAGGCTCCGCAAAGGATTCCGCCTTTACAGATAGTTTTGATGTGTTCTCGCTTATTTTCTGAACGATAATCTAGGTCAGCAATGCTTCTCTTAGGTTTGAGCTTTGCCAATACAAATAAAAAGATCATCGCCAAAAAGCCTCGACCGGCATTGAATGTAAACGGACCGACATAAGATGCTCCAACACTTTGAGCAACAAAAGCTGTCCCCCAAATAAACGATGTCAATAAAAACAACAGGTTGCTTTGTAGTTTCTTTCTATTTATCTCTTC
>CAZGYK010000213.1:0-2350 GCA_964530485.1 uncultured Oscillospiraceae bacterium | reverse complement strand
CGGTTGACTACGATAATCCCATCCGAATGAAATGCATTTTTGTCGAGATAGACCGGGAACTTCGTCTCATGGTCAGCCTCCCCAAGGTATTCGACATCCATTGAGGACAGTACCGGAATCCCTGTCTCTTTCTCGCTGATTCCATACCCGGCCAACAGCTCAGCCTGTCCTTCCGCGGTTGCTCCGCCGTGGCTCCCCATCGCCGGAACAACAAAAGGTTCTGCCCCGATCGATTTCAGATAATCAGCAACTGCTTTTACAATTCGGCCAATATTCGCAATACCGCGGCTCCCTGCCCCAATCGCAATCCGAGCGCCCGGTTTGATTTTTGATTGAAGCGGAGCGCAAATTTCCTGAACTTTTGCCTCGATATCCGCAAGCGGCTTGTTCTCATGATACAGTTTAGCCTTACATAGCATAATCTCTGTCGGGTTCATCGCTTATCCTCCTGAAAATATCCTTATTCTTTTGCCATCATTCTATCTGCATACCACAAAAAGCTTCAACCTCTAAGATGGTATCCTCGTCTCCGAATCCCCCGGACTTTGTAAACAGCGTGCGCTTTTTTCCTCCCAGATCAATTTCGCAAAGTACAACTCCCGGAACCGGCTCAGCAACCGGCTCTACCGACGAAACATGGATTTCTTTGAAAATAGCCTGAAGAACATCCCCGCCAATAATCAGAAATGGAGCGTCAATTTCGCGAATCATACCTGCGGCTATCTTTCCAATGTTCTCTGAAATTTGATGTCGCAAGGCTTCGGCGTCGTTTCCGCCAGCTACTGTATACCCTTTATCCTCTTTTATGGAGCAAACGGCCAATCTCGGATTTATTGAAAACCGTTCCGATAATCCTCGATAGAATTCGAAGCATTTTTCAGATTCCGGATAAGCGGGATCGGTCTTTTGCTCTTCTGTCAAAACAATCAATGTAAAACCGTTCTTTTCAGCTGTCGATAGTTGGGAAAGCGTCTTCGGGTTAACGCTTCCGGTCACTACAACCAAACCGGAATCCAAATCGATTCTTTTTTTCGATCGGCTCTCAAAAGGAATGATTTTTGGAAGATACGCCGCGAATCCGGCACATCCCGCGAAAACACGCTGTTCGTTTCTCCTTATACTTTCCGCAATGCTGTTAAGGTCTTCCTCCGAACAGCAGTTATAGAGTACAATGCCTTTAGTCTTTTCTATGTCCTCACCCGGCTTCTTAAGGGTGACCGAACTATCTTTTTCCTGCTTTTCTATCATCAAAGCAACATCCGATTCTAAAACAGGTTCAAACGGGTCGGTACCAAATATACTTTTTGCTACCGGGATCCCGTCAATATAATGAACCCCCTGATCCGTCGTCCGGTTCATTTTCGGGTATGCCGGAACAAATGTGAGACAAGTCTCTTTCGACGCGGCAAGCATACCGTTGAGTTCGCTCCCGATATTTCCGCGCAGGGCCGAATCCGTCTTCTTATAAAAATATGCTATCCCTTGTTCTGTCCCAAAGGATACGGCTTCAAAGACCCTTTTCTTCGCTTCTTCCGGTTCAACGTGTCTGCTTGACGTATTTACGACAACAACCTCCATGTCTTTTAGAGTGCCACTATCTTTAGGAAGCTCTAGGAACACTTTGGTCGATATCCCCTTCTTTGCGAACTGAATCCCCGTATCAAGCGCCCCGGTAAAATCATCCGCGACAACCAATAACTTTGTCATTTGTTCGCGATCCTTTTCTTCGCCATGACCGCCGCCATCTCAATCGCGTCGAGCATACTTTCGGCATTGGCAATTCCTTTTCCAGCGGCGTCAAATGCTGTTCCATGGTCAACAGAAGTCCGAATAATCGGAAGTCCCACCGTACAGTTGATTCCGCCGACATCGGTAAAAAGACCGGTTTTTTCATCCATTCTAAATCCGGCAAGCTTTACCGGAATATGCCCCTGGTCATGGTACATCGCAACGACCATCGCGTATTTCCCGCCAATCGCCTTTACGAATACCGTATCCGGTGGGACCGGGCCTTCAACCTCAATTCCCTCCGAAACCGCCGCCTCTATCGCAGGGATAATCGACCGCTCCTCCTCAAATCCAAACAACCCGTTTTCCGAGCTGTGAGGGTTGAGGCCGGCAACCGCAATTTTACCATGAATACCCATATCATCCAGAGCGTTTTTTCCAAGACGTATTGTTTCCAGAACCCGCTCTTTTGTAATCGCGTCGCAGGCATTTCTCATCGACATATGCGTCGTAACATGGATGACCCGAAGGTTTCCCGATACCAAGGTCATCGCAAAGTCTTCAACGCCGCAATAATGCGCTAGTATCTCGGTATGTCCCGGAAACGGATGACCCGCAAGCC
>CAZGYK010000212.1:0-2353 GCA_964530485.1 uncultured Oscillospiraceae bacterium | reverse complement strand
ATAGGGGCAAGAGACTTATGAAATATTTTTTCTTTCTGAGTTCTGTGAAGCCGGAGATTGACAAAAAGGGATTCCGAAGAAGACGAATCGGAATTTGCTTTCCCTCGATATGGAAATCCAAAAGAAAAAAGGAACCCATCAAGCAGGAATTTTTCAAAGAGCTTCCGACACAAAACGTGGCAAATGATAAAGAATAAAGGAAAACGCATCGGAAAACCGATGCGTTTTGTAATATTATCCAACAATATAACCAGGTGTATTATAAATCCTAGTTGTTGAGGAACGTTTCAACCCGGTAGCGTGGTCTGGCTTTGATTTCTTCGTACGACTTCCCGACATATTCCCCGACGACTCCAACAGAGGTTAAGAGAATGCCACAGGCAAGCCAGAGCGAAACAAGAAGCCATCCGGTTCCGGAAACTCCAACCCCAACAATGGCAAGAACTGTTAGGGTAAGCAGGGCAAGGAAACTAAGACTCGAAAGGATACCGCCAATCAACGTGATCAAGCGGATCGGGGCAATCGAAAAGGAAGTAATTCCGTTGACTGCGAGCTGAAGCATTTTTTTGAACGGGTATTTGCTGATGCCGGCAAACCGCGGCGCGCGGTCATATTCGATCGAAGTTGTCTTGAAACCGATCAGCGGAACCATGCTTCTTAAGAAGAGGTTGACTTCTTTATATTCAGAGAGGGCCTCTAGCGCGCGGCGGGACATCAAACGACAGTCGGCATGATTAAAGATACTCTCTACGCCCATCCAGGTCATGAGCCGGTAGAAGAACTCGGCGGTACTGCGCTTTACGGTTGTATCCGAACTGCGGTCTCTTCGGATTCCATAGACAATTTCATTTCCTTCAAGATATTTTTCATAAAACAAGTCGATCGCGTTGACGTCGTCCTGAAGGTCGGCGTCCATCGAAATCGTGACATCCGAAAGGTCTTTGACGGTCATTAGTCCTGCCAGCAGAGCGTTTTGGTGTCCCCGGTTGCGAGAGAGTTTGATCCCGGAAAACAGGTTGTCTTCATGATGGAGTTCGGTGATCATTTCCCAGGTTCTGTCCTTTGACCCGTCGTCAACGAAGACGATGCGGCTTTCTTTCGAAATCGTACCGCCCTCGATCATCTCTGACATTTTTTTTCGAAGACGTTTCGAGGTTTCAGGGAGAACCTCTTCTTCGTTATAGCACGGGAGAACCAAATACAAAACGTCGCCCTTTTTCATCATGCGCTTCCTTCACTCTCGGTTTCAGTGCATTTATTATATCACATCCAATCGGATGAAGTGAAGAAAATCGCGAAATGAGTGGGCATATGATGTCTTCATAAAAAAGAAGCAGCTTTATTCGAAGCCGCTTCTTAAAGTTAATGAGTACCCGGTTATTGCAGGTAGGCAAGCCGATATTGGCAGATTGTTTCATTGATTAAAGCATGACCTTTTTCATTCGGGTGCATACCGTCGGCGCAAAAATAGGATGAGTATTCAGAGAGAGCAAGAAACGGAGAACGGATATCCACGAGCGGAACATCTGTTTTGGCAGATACTTCTTCAACCGCTTCGCTATAACCCTTATGCCACCGATAGATGTGCTCAACATCGCCGAGCCATTCCAGAATGTGGTCTTTGTTCAAGCCCTTTGACACCCAAGCGAAAAATTTTCTTGGTTCGAGAGGAGGAAGGTTGAGAAGAAATGGAGATTTTCCGCAATTCTTGATGTCCTCAACCAGGGCGCAGTATTCATCGAAAAACCGGTCTGGTGGCGTTGTGGGAAGATGTTCTATGCTAGGATCTTCAGAGATAGCCGCCCAATTAAAGTTGCAGTCGTTCCCGCCGAATTCAACGGCGACGTATCCGTTGTTCGGGATATTCTCTAAATAGCGGTTCACAATGGTTCGTCCCTTGGTAATGGTGCAACCAAAACTTGCGTGATTCTCGACAGGAAGGTCGGCTTTGCTTGAAAACAAGTTAGCGAAACAATTCTTGAGCTGGGTGTAACGGTTTTTAACACCATCAAGGATGACGCCCTTCATCAGTGAATCGCCAAACGCAATCAACGTTCGGTTTGTTTCGACCTCCATCAAAGCGCCTCCTTTCCATAGTATGCTATTACAATAATACTATTTGCTAACTGGAAAAAAATGTACAGATCATGAATAGGATATTAAGAAAAGCACAAGAATCGAAAGGTTTTCTAAAAATGTCGAAAAACTCACGTCTTGAGATCCCTTTTTGCAGTTGACTTGAAGATTTTGCTATGCTATGATAATCAATGTCCTTTCGGGGAAATTGAATATGCGCTGTTAGCTCAGCTGGATAGAGCGTCTGGCTAC
This sequence comes from uncultured Oscillospiraceae bacterium, assembly GCA_964530485.1. Classification (GTDB taxonomy): domain Bacteria; phylum Bacillota; class Clostridia; order Oscillospirales; family Ruminococcaceae; genus WRIP01. The sequence continues at coordinate 25 of CAZGYK010000212.1, read as the reverse complement.
GGACCAGAAGGTCGGGGATTCGAAT
>CAZGYK010000211.1:0-2388 GCA_964530485.1 uncultured Oscillospiraceae bacterium | reverse complement strand
GGGAAAGAAGTTCTGGTATCGAGAACCGGCTATACCGGAGAAGACGGATTCGAACTCTATTGTTCCGCAAAAGACGTAATTGCGCTTTGGGATGCCCTGCTCGAAGCCGGAAAACCAAATGGCCTTGTTCCCGCCGGACTTGGCGCGAGGGACACCCTTCGTCTGGAAGCCTCAATGCCCCTTTATGGGCACGAAATGAATGAATCGATTACTCCATTCGAAGCCGGTCTGGGTTTCTCGGTTAAGATGAATAAACCGAATTTCATTGGAAAAGACTCTCTTCTCTCGAGAGGTGATCCAACTATCACACGCGTTGGTTTGAAAATGGTCTCGCGCGGAATTGCCCGCGAAGGCTGCCGCGTTTTGAAAGACGGCGCCGATATCGGCGTAATCTCTTCCGGAACCCATCTGCCCTATCTCGGCGGCGCCTACGCGATGGCCCTGATTGAAAAAGAATATGCGCTTCCCGGAACAAAGCTTCAAGTCGATGTCCGAGGAAGAATGGTCGAGGCTGAAACAGTACCGCTTCCTTTCTACAAAAGAAAATAAGACAGAATATATTTATAAAGGAGAACTATCATGAATCATCCGGAACATCTGAAATATGCCAAGACCCACGAGTGGGTTGAAAAAGACGGCGACAAAGCTAAAATTGGTCTTACCGACTTTGCCCAGAGCGAAATGGGAGAAATCGTTTTTGCCAATCTTCCCGAGGTCGGGGACAGCGTTACTGCCGGCGAAAGCCTTGGCGACGTAGAAAGCGTAAAAGCGGTTTCCGACGTCTATTCCCCGCTTTCAGGTACTGTGACAGCCGTCAACGAAGCGCTTCTTGACAACCCCGGCCTAATCAACGAGCAGCCGTATGACGCATGGCTTATTGAAGTAAGCGAGATTACCGATACCGAAGAACTGCTTTCCGCTATGGACTATGTCGCCCATTGTGAGGAAGAAAGCAAATAACGAATAGGAGGCGTTTTCATGGGAAATTATCTGCCTTCGACAGAGAAACAACAGAGAGAAATGCTGGATGCGATCGGCCTTTCCTCGCTCGAAGAACTCTACCAGGCGGTTCCAAGCAATTTGATGCTGCCTGATGGTCCCGCTATTCCCGAAGAAAAAAGCGAACTAGAAGTCCTGCGGTTGATGACCGCCCTCTCTCAAAAGAACAAAGTGTTCCCGACGATTTTCCGCGGGGCAGGCGCCTACCGGCACTTTATTCCCTCTATCGTCGGCGCCGTTACCTCAAAAGAAACATTTGTCACCGCGTATACGCCCTATCAGGCTGAACTGTCCCAGGGGATTCTACAATCGATTTTCGAATACCAGACGATGATTTCAGAACTGACCGGAATGGCCGCCGCGAACGCATCCGTCTACGACGGAGCAGCCGCAGCAGGAGAAGCCGCCGCGATGTGCAGGGACAGAAAGCGGACTAAAACGCTTGTCTCAGCCGCGGCAAACCCGGAAGTCATTGAGACGATTAAAACCTATTGCTGGGCTTCGAACAACGAATTTGCGCTGATTCCCGAAAAGGACGGACGAACCGATTTTGATGCGCTTCGCTCGATGCTCGATGAAACGGTATCCGGTGTCTACCTGATGCAGCCGAATTTTTTCGGGCTGATTGAAGACTGTGAGACTGCCGCTTCGATCATTCATGAAGCCGGTGCCAAATTGATTATGGGTGTAAACCCGATCGCAATGGCTCTCTTAAAAACGCCGGGCGAATGCGGCGCAGACGTCGCGGTCGGCGAAGGCCAGCCGCTCGGGATGCCGCTCTCCTTTGGCGGTCCTTATCTCGGATTTATGGCCGCTTCGGAAGCGATGACGAGAAAACTTCCCGGCCGTATCGTCGGAGAGACAACCGACAGCGAAGGAAGGCGAGCCTTTGTCCTTACTCTTCAGGCTCGCGAACAACATATTCGCCGTGAAAAAGCGAGCTCCAATATCTGTTCCAACCAAGCGCTCTGTGCGATGACCGCCGCCGTTTACCTTGCGGCTATGGGTCCGAATGGCTTAGCAGATGTTGCAAACCAATGCCTTTCAAAGGCACACTACCTCGCCGCAAAGCTCGACGAAATCGGACTAAAGCGGAAACACAGCGGTGCTTTCTTTCACGAATTTGTGACAAGCTGTAGCAACCCAAAAGAAATCCTCCAACACCTTGAATCCAACGGGATTCTCGGCGGACTTGCTGTCGACGGCGGGATTCTCTGGTGTGCAACCGAAATGAACACCAAAGAGGAGATCGACCGGATGGCGCTCCTGATCAAGGAGGTGTTATAGATGAAGCTTCTATTTGAAAAAAGCGTTCCCGGACGGCAAAGCGTCTTCCTTCCCGCCAGCGATGTTCCGGCGGTAGAACTTGATCAGAACACGCTTCGCAAA
>CAZGYK010000210.1:0-2398 GCA_964530485.1 uncultured Oscillospiraceae bacterium | reverse complement strand
AAAACCATTCCGGTAACCCAAGGTCAAATCGAAAACGCATACCAAGCTCTCTATAAAAGTACACCCGAGTCTCGTAAGGTCGACTGTAGCTCCTGTGGCTACTCTACCTGTGAGGCAATGGCTACGGCAGTCGCAAAGGGTATTAACCATGTTGAGAACTGTGTCGAATATCATAAGAGCGTTCTCAGTATCCGTCAGAACGAAATTCAAGAGCTTTTGATAACCCAAGAGCAGAATAGTAAGGATCTTCAGAGCAACGTTCAGGTCATCTTTGATTCACTTTCTGCCAGTTCTGACCAAGCAGATGATACCGTAAAACAGGCAACACAAATCAACGACGAAGTCAACGTATTACTTGATATTGCAAGCAATCTTAACGAGATGGTCGATACGCTCAGTTCCCATATCAGCCGATACGTTGCTCTGTCTTCCGGAATTGTCAACATCTCTCTTGAAACAAAACTGCTCAGTATGAACGCATCTGTAGAAGCCGCGCATGCCGGTGAAGTCGGTAAGGGATTTGCCGTAGTGGCGGAGGAAATGAAGAATCTCTCGGAACAGAGTTCCCATTCCGCCAATGAAATCATCGCAAGCAATGAACTGATCCTCCCGATGCTGGAAGAGGTTCGCTCGTTCGCCGAAACACTAAATGCAAGAACCATGAACATTGCCGGTTCAGCCGAGGGCATTCTCGACGCTGTACAGAGAATCAATAAAACGGAACAGGAAGTGACCCAGGCCGCGTCACGGATCGTATCCAACACCTAATCAAAAATCGAAAAACCGCCTTGATGTTCAAGGCGGTTTTTTAATGCTAAAAATTATAAATACTTCTGTTATGTCCTTATCACTTCCTCTTAAATATCGCACCCATTATCCGCGCTTTCAATCAAAATTCAAGCCGGCTTTATGTTAGACTATAACCAGTTATGCTTTCTTCTTTTCCGCAGAAATAAGCAGCATCATCGGCCGGCGAAGTTCGTTCTCCATTCCTCTTACCGTCTTGAGAAGGTGTTCTGATGGCTTTGGTTCAACAACTCCCGTTATCATAAATCCCGTTTCCAGCAAGGTGGAAAGATAGGTGCTAAGGGTGCGGTGATACTTAATGATCTGTTCTTCGAGAAAAACAGCCTTGCGCTTCCCTTCGAGGAAATAATTGTCTACCGGCCAATGCCTGAGATGTCCGTCTTCATCGCAACACCATTCCTGCGCCCCCTCGGCGGTAAAAATCGGATGCTCGACCGAAAACACGAATTTTCCGTCCGGAACAAGACAAGCACAAATCTGTTTACAGAGATCCGAAAAACTGTCGGAATAGTGAAATGCCAACGAACTGATTACAACGTCAAACGAGTCTTTCGGAAAACAAATATCCTCCATCGCCATCCGTTCAAACCGAACATTCGAAAAGGTGTTTTTCTCGTTGGCCATTTCTAACATTTTTTCTGAAAGGTCAATCCCGAGAACCGATTTCGCGCCATGTTCCGCGGCATAAAAACAGTGCCATCCGAAACCGCACCCAACATCAAGAACCCGTTTATTGAAAAAATCCGGCATCATCTTTTCGAACGCATGCCATTCTCCCGCCGCGTTTAACCCTTCTACCGATCTTGGGAAGTGGCTATACTTTTCGAAGAAGACCGCGTCGTCGTACTTATTCTCTTTCATAGTCTATTCCCCCCGTCCGGGCGTACCAAAAGTGAAGCGTTCCGACGCTTGGCTTTACGGAATCAGTTTTTCATATAAACTGAACAGGTCCAAACCGTATTCGCCGTAACCGAGATCAACTTTATCGATAAAACGATATCCGCATTTTTCGTACGCCCGTATGGCCGGCTTATTATTTTCATAGACATCAAGACGAATGGATTTCATCCCCTCTTTTTTTCCCTGCTCTTCCGCAAAGTTCAACATCGCTTCGCCGATTCCGTTTCGAAAGAAAAGAGGATTGACAACAAAGACATGACTGACAAAAACGTCGTCATATTCTGCCTCGATCAACCAGGATCCGTTTGCCGGCGGTTGTTCCGGCTCATGGGTCAGCGCCATAGATCCGACAATTTGTTCCCCGCGTTTCGCTACATATAATGTCCCGCTTTCGAAAAAGTGTTCCGCCTCTGCCCGAGTCGGATAGATACCCTTTTTCCAACCCGGATAATTCGTATGAGAAGATAAATAGTCGTTGAGATCATCATAAAGCTTTTCCAAAAGGTCAATATCGCTGTTCTTCGCTTTATCTATTACGATATCCATAAAAATCACCTGCCCATTACTTGTCTTCGTTTTTTATTGTCACCATGAAAAGATTATTCCGATTGATCCAGAAGCATTAGCCGGTCTATTCCGATCCCGCTGATAAGGCAGCGCTCTTTTTTATCTCCGAGCATTTGTTGAATCC
>CAZGYK010000209.1:0-2402 GCA_964530485.1 uncultured Oscillospiraceae bacterium | reverse complement strand
TTCTTAGACTGTTCGACCAAGCGTTCCCGGGTATTGTCCGCCGAGGCTTCAAACGCGTCGATTCCGCCGACGTTTTCGACAAGGTTTTTGAAAAAATCGGAGTCGAGCACGCCTTTTACGTTTCGCGCATTGACCGGAGCGGCGGAGAAGACGGCGGCGGCAGCGAACTTTTCCGGATGGGCCGCCACAAACTTAGCGGTTCCAAACCCGCCCATAGAGAGGCCGGCGATAAAATTGTCTTCCCGTTTGCTCGAAGCGGGAAACCAGTTATAGACAAGCGGCATCAATTCTTCGGTTAGAAAATCAAACATGTTAAAGCCCATCATAAACTTTGGCCAGTTGGCATAGAAGGAATTGAGGGCGCTCGGCATGACGACGATCAAATCTTTTTCACGGGCGTAGATTTCGATCATAGATTTTCTGAGCCAATCGGTATGGTCGCCGTAGCCGCCGTGAAGCAGCCAAAGAACTTTATACTTTTTACCGCTTTTGTAGTAGTCCTTTGCGTCGATATCGCGCGGCTTGTCCGGAAGGATGATACTGATTTCGGTATTGTTGTTAAGATACTGGCTTTCGAAGTTAAAATTGACAAGAGACATACTAGGTATCCTTTCTCATAAATCCTCTAAATGCTGATCTGGAAGGCGTTTGAGGCGATATACCATGTCCGAACAAACGGACAGGATGATCGAAGGAATTTATTCGCTTTGTTAGAATAATTTACCGAGTTCGGCGTCTCCAAGGCCGAAAAAGTCGAAAACGCGTTCCATAATTGGGCTCCAGAGCCGCCAGACATGGCCGAGACCGTCGACTTCTTCGAAGGTTGCGTCTAGCCCGATCTTTTCGGCGTGATCTCGGAACAGCCGGAAATTCTCATAGGCGCTTTCATCGTCGTTGCCGCAGACAAAATAGAGTTTCGGGAGGACAGATTTGTCTTTCATGTCGGCTAGGATATCCCAGACGTTTTCATAGGAGTTGATATAGGCGTCGGGACCTCCGGCGTTGGCGATACTGTTGACGTCGCGCTCTTTGACCGGATTCTTTGCTATTTCGCGGATGTTTTTGGGGGAGGAGGAAAGAATTGCGGCTGCGGCGAATTTGTCGGGATGGTTTACGGCATATTTGATTGCGCCGCCGCCACCCATAGAGAGGCCGCAGATAAAGTTGTCTTCCCGCTTTCCGGAAGCGGGGAACCAATTATAGACGAGCGGCATCAGTTCCTCGGTTAAAAAGTCGTACATATTGTAGCCCATCATGAACTTCGGCCAATTGGAATAGTTTGAATTGAGCGCACTCGGCATGACGACGATCAAATCCTTTTCGCGTGCGAAGATCTCAATCATCGATTTGCGAACCCAGTCGCTGTGATCTCCATAGGTTCCGTGAAGCAGCCAGAGAACCTTATATTTCTTGCCGTTTCCGTAGTAGTCTTTCGCGTCGATATCGCGCGGCTTGTCCGGAAGGATAATACTGACCTCGGTATTGTTGTTGAGATACTGGCTTTCAAAATCGAAAGTTACGAGTGACATTTGGAACTCCTTTCATCTATCTGAATTTATTATTCACAATAAGTAGAAATCCGCAGCGCCATTTCAACCATTTCGAAGGAGAGGTTGCCGAGAGACTCTTGGAACCGCCCGGTTTCGGAAAACCCGCATGTTTCAAAGCAATGAATCGCGCATAAATTGGATGGCCGGACGCGAAGGCGAATCGTCTTAAAAAGCAGGTGGTGCCAGGAAAGCCCGATGGCAGAGCGGATTGCGGCCGATCCGATTCCTTTTTTGCGGTCCGATTCATCGGACAGAAAAATTCCGAGATCAGCGGTATTTGAGAAGGCACTTTCTTTCTCGAGCCAGATTGACCCGACCGTTTTTTCGTCGATTATGATGTATTTCCAGAACAGCGTTGCGGTATCTCCAGTTTCAAAGTTGACCGGACGGGTACGGCTCATAAAAACGGAAGGATCAAACGTCGATTCGAGCTGAATATATTCCGCGAGGTTTTGTTTGTCAACATCCTTGAATGTCGTCATAAGATATCCTAGCTGGTGGTTTTTTGGATAAGGGCTGCGATCTTTCGATTCATCGAACTTTGAAGGAAAGAGTTTCTGGCGAGAAGATGGGCTTTTTGCAAAAAGCATAGCGTTCTATTGCTAATAGTATAGTATCACAGAACCGAAGAGCGATTCTATCGATATTTTTGCCAGATTATCACTCTTGGTTTCGTTGGATCCTACGGAATGATTGAAAAAGTTTGATAAATGCAATGACAATATGTTCCGTCAGGTTTGCAGATTGAGCTAAAATGGGATACAATTAGAGTAAATAAAAACTAATTCTTGGAGGGAAATGCTATGAATTATCGTCCCTATGGAAAGCTTGGCTATGAAGTTTCGCAGCTAG
>CAZGYK010000208.1:0-2479 GCA_964530485.1 uncultured Oscillospiraceae bacterium | reverse complement strand
GGTGATTTTAAGCCGATGCAGTTCAATCGCGGAGAGATAGCTTCCTTTTAAGAGATAAAAATCCCCCAGAAAAGTCTGGGGGATTTTTTTATGCAATATCTTCCTGATAGGAACGGATGCCCTCGTTGGTTAAGAGCGGATAGATAAGGCTCCATAACGCCTGATACCTGTTTTGCTTGAGAAAGGTATCACCAAAAATGATGATTGTCATAATGGATTTTACAAAGTATTCTTGTTGTCGATCGACCATATCCGATTTCATCAAACCCGAAGCGGTTAAAGATGAAAAACCTTTTGTTAGCATCTCCTTCATATCCCCGAGGACTTTTACCTGAATTTGATAGACCTTTTTAGAGATTTGAGCGAGTTGGACATAATGGCGAAAATAAAAAAAGTTTTTCTTTTGATGGGACAAGGTCCGGGTAAAAAAAGCATCCAGGTCTTTTAGAGACGTTATTTCCGAAAACTTCTGATAACCTTCATGTTGCTCGAGAACGACAGCCTCTACAAGATCTTCTTTCTTTTTGAAATGATACGTAAGGTTACCAACGCTGATTCCAAGGGTTTCGGCTATATTCCTCATCGAAATCTCGTTGTAGCCATATTCGCCGAAAAGCTCCTTGGCCACCTTCATTATTTCAGTTTTGAGGTCTTTTCTCATCACACGGCCTCCCACGTTTTTACGTTGACATATTAGCACGATCGTGCTAATATGTCAACCAGAATTAGACGATAAGACTTGGGGGAGAATATTGTGGAGAAGGTTCGCCAGGGTGAAAACCCGCTGGGGTATGAAAAAATTGGGAAACTGATTGTCCGGTTTGCGGTACCGGCCATAATCAGTATGGTTGTAAACGCGGTCTACAACATCGTTGATCAAGTGTTTATTGGTTGGAGCGACATCGGAATGCTCGGTATCGGAGCGACTACTGTCTCGTTCCCGATGACGACGATTGTGACGGCGGTATCCTTGCTGCTTGCCGTTGGAGGAGCCTCTAACTTCAACCTGAACCTTGGGCGGAAGAAGCCGGAGGAAGCGGCTAAGATTGCCGGGAACGCGATCAGCCTCAGCCTTGTAATCGGGCTTGCCATGATGGCGCTGGCTTTGATCTTTTTAAGACCGATGCTGAACTTATTCGGGGCAACCGAAGCCAATATGTCCTACGCAGTCACCTATACGAGGATTGTGATTTTCGGGATTCCGTTTCAGATGATGTCAACGGTGTTTAGCCACCTCATTCGGGCGGATGGAAGCCCGAGGTATTCAATGTTTTGTATGCTTTCCGGCGCAGTATTCAATTTGATTTTTGATCCGGTCTTCCTATTTGTATTTAAGATGGGAATTGACGGTATCGCGCTCGCGACTACCCTTGGAATGGTTCTTTCAACTTCGATAGCTGCTATCTATATGAAGCGTTCGTTTAAGACGGTTCGGCTGGAGCGAGAAGTCTTTCGGATCAGTTTCGCTCAGGCGAAAGCGATTGCGTCGCTTGGAATGGCTTCTTTTTTCAATCAGACAGCAATGACTATTATGCAGATTGTCTTAAACAACACGCTTCGCACCTACGGCGCACTTTCAGTATACGGAAGCGACATCCCGATTGCCTGCGTTGGATCGGTCAGCAAAATCAATGCGATTTTTTTGTCCTTTATCATCGGGATTGGACAGGGGTGCCAGCCGATAAACGGGTTTAACTATGGCGCCAAGAACTATAGCCGCGTGAAGGAGACCTATACGACCGCTATTAAAGCGGCCACCATCGTATCGGTTGTCACATTTTTGGTCTACCAGTTGTTCCCGCGGACGATTTTGATGGTGTTTGGGAACAATCCGGAAATCTTTTACGAATTTGGAGTTCGCTATTTGCGAATTTTTATGATGATGGCGTTCCTCAACAGCATCCAGCCGGTTACCGGAAACTTTTTTACTTCGATTGGAAAGGCTCAAAAGGGAGTTTTTATTGCGATGACACGCCAAATCATATTCCTGATTCCGCTTTTAGTAGTACTGCCACTGTTTTTTGGAATCGATGGGGTGTTTTTTGCCGGACCGGTTGCGGATACCGCGGCAGCGATTGTAGGAATTACTCTTGTTGTTAGAGAGATGAGAAATATGACTCGTCTCCAAAAAGAGCAAGAGGACTCATAGGAAACCTAAAAAAAGGGACATGGCATTCGCCATGTCCCTTTTCAATTGTGTTTATAAGCTCTTGCCACATTCGCCGCAGAATTTAGCGTCCGGTTTTAGCGGAGCGTTGCATCCGGGGCAGTTGGTAAGGGCAGCCGGGGGTTGAGATGCTGTACCGCAACTGTTACAGAACTTAGCGTTAGGGTTCAACGGAGCGCCGCAGTTTCTACAAAAACTCTGAACTTCGGCCGGTTGAGGTGCCTGGCTTTGTTGGGGTGTCGGTGGAACCTCGGGCAGCGGAGCTGGTAGAATTACCGGTTGTGGAGCAGGCTGCACTTCGGGAACCGGAAC
>CAZGYK010000207.1:0-2484 GCA_964530485.1 uncultured Oscillospiraceae bacterium | reverse complement strand
CTGAATGTCCCGATTATCCTTCTTTCTCAGCTAAGCCGAAGCAACGAAAAGCAGGCTCGACGACCGATGCTTTCCGACCTTCGCGATTCCGGATCGATTGAGCAAGACGCTGATATAGTATTGTTTTTGCACCGCGATAACCAAAACGAAAATGCAGATGACGATAATGAAAATAATGAAGTTCTTCTGATGGTTGCTAAGAACCGTCATGGTGAGGTGACGAATATCAGGTTGCATTGGGACGGAAAATATACCCAGTTTACCTCGATGGAGTATATGCAGGATGACTGAGACCGTTGAAAAGACGCTCGCGAAAAATAGTCTTTCGCTTTCAGGAAAGAATGTGCTATTGGCAGTCTCCGGGGGCGTGGATTCGATGGCCATGCTGCATTATTTCTTTTCTAGTAAAGAGTTTTTTGGAATTCAAAACCTTTATGTGGCACATTTTAACCACGGGTTAAGGGGAGAAGAAAGCGACAGAGACGAAGCGCTGGTGCGTTCCTATTCGGAACAGCTTGGTGTTTCGCTTTTCGTTGGGAAGGGTTTTCTCGGTGAACGTAAAAAGCCGAAAGGTCATAGTATTGAGAGCTGGGCAAGGGAAGAGCGATATGCTTTTTTATTAGAAGAAGCCGGAAAAGTGGGTGCAATGGTTCTTACGGCTCATACGATGAACGACTTAGCCGAGACAGTCTTATTTCACCTTACTAGAGGAACCGGGCTAAGAGGAGCATCTGGAATTCCATTTCAAAATATAAATGTCGTTCGGCCATTCTTAGATGTAACGCGGCCGATGATCCTAAGCTATATTGAAAAGCATGATATACCCTACTGTCTAGACAGTAGTAATCTTCAAGATACTTTTACGCGAAATCGTATTCGACGAAAGGTTCTGCCGGAACTCCAGCTTGTCAATTCGAAAGCGGTCGAAAACATCTCGCGCTTTGCTGCTGCCGCTGCTTCTGCAGATGCCTATTTGACCGAAACGGCTAAAAACCTCTTAGAGAGAACGAAGATCAAAGACGAGGTTTACAACGCCGAAATTCTCAAACTGGAAAACGATCTTGTGTTGAGCTACGCTGTTAGAGAGCTGCTCTATGAACATGTTGATCAACTAGATGAAACGAAAATTGAACTTGCGCTGGATTTGATACACGGTAATCGTGCAAAACTACAACTGGACGATGTTTTCGTACTTGTAAGAGAGCGAGAAACAGTCTATATCTCAGAATTACAGAGTAAACCAACGGTTCCTTATGAGCTTCCGGCGGGGTTGGGGGATACGATTCTTCCATACGGTATTGTCGTTACGCTTGAAGAGTATGATATAATTAACAAATTCGAAACAGATAATTCTCGATTGGAATTCCAAAACGTTCTAGATTGTGATAAAATAAAGGGCAGTTTGGTTTTTAGAAGCCGATGTGCCTCCGATCGGTTTCAATCAAAACGACGCGGGTTAACAAAGTCGTTAAAGAAATTGTACAATGAAATGCATATCCCTATAGACAGGCGTTCCTTATACCCGCTGCTCGCCGATGATGACGGCGTTGTTTGGATAATTGGAGAGGGTATTTCTGCAAGAGTTGCTCCGGATACGAGTACCGTTTCTGCAATAAAAATATCAGTTAGCGAGGAAACAATTTGATGCACAAAGATGTTTTATCGGTACTGATTTCCGAAGAAGAATTGACAAAGCGCATCGCGGAAATCGGAAAGAAGATTACAGAAGATTATAAAGGAAAGAACCTGTTGCTGATCAGCGTATTAAAAGGCTCGTTTATTTTTATGGCTGATCTTGTTAGAGCAATCAAACTAGATTTGAATGTTGACTTCATGGTTGTTTCAAGTTTTTCCGGCGCGGTTAGTACTGGAGTTGTCCGAATCGTAAATGACCTCTCGATACCGATAGAAGGGCGGGACGTCTTAATTGTTGAAGACATTCTCGATAGTGGAAGGACATTAGAGTACCTCTCTTCTGTGCTGAAAGGAAGAAATCCGAACAGTATCGAGATCTGTACTCTTCTCGATAAACCGTCAAGACATATTGCAGATATATCTGTAAAGTATATGGGCTTTACTGTTCCGGATGAGTTTGTTGTTGGATATGGACTCGACTATAATGAACAATATAGGAATCTTCCTTATATTGGAATATTGAAACCGGAGATTTACCGTTAAAAGGCGAAATACATATAATTTTCGATGTTGGAAAAGGAATAAGTGAATGAATAAAAATCGAAGTAGAAATCTTGTGATTATCCTGATTCTTGTCGCGGCAATGTTGCTGATCTACAGCTTTATTGACGTCCCGGGACAACGGTCAGAGTACTATGAAATTGTATCATTGTTTCAAGAACATAAAGTGACCAAGTTTACCCTTGATTTGGGAAATGGAAAATTGGTTTATGTTCTTGAGGGCGAAGAGTTTAAGGGGACCTATCTACACCAATATGACGTACCGGATGTAGATCTGTTTTTATACGA
>CAZGYK010000206.1:582-2487 GCA_964530485.1 uncultured Oscillospiraceae bacterium | reverse complement strand
CAACAAGCAGGAAGGGCAATCGCTCCTTTACAATCGTATCAAATGCTTCCCGCGCCTGGGCGTTCTGATTGATTGTCGGAACCTGTTGAAGTTCGACGTCTCCAATACAGTCCACCTGTTTTCTCCCGGCGACGGCGTGTAACGCCTCAACTGTGATGACGCCTTCAAGACGGCCCGCGTCGTCGATCACAACTAGAGAGTCGACGTTCCGCTTTTTCATCAGCGCGATCGATTCTGAGAATCCTCTGTCCTTTGTCGCTGTTACGACTCGCGGATTCATAATCTCGAAAACGAGATCGACGTCATAGTTCGTTTTCATCCTCTTTTTCCCGATAAACTCTCGCACATAATCGTTTGCCGGGTTCGCCAACAGCTCTTCCGGAGGAGAATTCTGAAGGATCTTCCCGTCCTTCATCAGGATCACAACGTCGGCGAGCTTGACGGCCTCATCTATGTCATGGGTGACAAAGACAATTGTGATTCCGAGGTTTCTTTGGAGTTTTTTCAGCTCGTCCTGAAGCATTTCACGCGTAATCGGATCAAGAGCTCCGAAAGGTTCGTCCATTAAAAGAAGCGGTGGAGAAACTGCAAGCGCGCGCAGTACCCCAATCCGCTGTTGTTGGCCGCCTGAAAGCTCAGACGGATATCTGTCTAAATATTCATTGGGGTTCATCCCCACCATCTCAAGAAGCTCTCTCGTCCGTTTGACGCATTTCTCTTTCGGCCACTTAAGCAGCCGGGGAACGACCTCTATGTTCTGTTTGATCGTCATATTCGGGAACAAACCGATTTGCTGAATGACATATCCGATACGCCTCCGAAGATCTACCGGATTCATTTCGGAAACGTTCTTTCCATCCACAAATATCGTCCCCTCCGTCGGGTCAATCAGACGATTAATCATCTTGAGGGTGGTGGTTTTTCCGCAGCCGCTTGGTCCTATCAGAACCGCAAACTGCCCTTTTGGGATCTTCAAATTCAGGTCTGAGATCACGGTTTGACTGCCATAAGATTTGGTTACATGATCAAAAGCAACCACATTTCATCCCTCCTTTTCGCAACGCTACACTTAACAATGTTAACATATTTTACGTCCACACGCAATTTTCCTAAGAAATTTCTCAAAAAATATCCCTACATGACTCACATAAAATGAGTCAATTTATGCGATTTTCTATTCGAATTTCGGTCTTTTTTTTGAGAAAAAAAGATATGTTATAATATTATTATACCAGATCAAATTCATATTTCGATGTCACTTCGCAAATCCTGACAAAGTATGAGCAACCGTCTTTACTCGCAAATCGATATTTAATTGGGAGGAGCAATATGGGCTTATTCAAAAAGGAATGGGACAAACCGGATTCTTCAAAAGCGGAAAAAGCAATTCAAAAAATCAACGATCAGAACAAGCTTTTCGAGATCGCCTGTACAGCAAAGAACCTGTTCGCAAGAGGATATGCGGCGGAACGCGTGACCGATAAAGGGTTATTGAAAAAGCTCTTTGATACGAAAGATGAACATATCCTGAAAGGCCTTTCTGAAAACAGCTCCGTCGATATCAATATGCATGAAAAAATTGTTCTATTAGGTGGGTACGGCTGGAGCAACTCTCTGAAACGAATCCCGGACCAGACAATTCTCGCAAGAATTGCAACTGAGATCGATGCGAAAGACCGCAGTTCTGCCGAACGCCTGTCTTCCGTTTTCGGGATGATTACCGATGACAAAGCTTTCTTTTTTATCGCAAAGAACAGAACGGGAAGCGGGATTTTTGTTGAGCAATGGTATGTCGATGATGCCGGAAAATTCGAATTATACCCTCATGGTACCGACCTGATTCAAGAGTCCGTCCACAAATTGACCGACCCCGCTCTTCTTCAGCAGCTAGTCGAAGAGAGCGCG
>CAZGYK010000206.1:0-572 GCA_964530485.1 uncultured Oscillospiraceae bacterium | reverse complement strand
AGCAAAGAGGCAAAAGAGTCCGCAAAAGAGCGTCTTAAGACAATCAAGAAGAAATAAAGAGCAGCGCCTCATTGGCGCTGCTCTTTTGTTTCCTGTTAGACCGACAGTTGGATCCGTTTTAACATATGAAGTGAGATCCAGATAAAGTCGCGCCGCCCCGGCGCATGTATCCCATATGCTCCGTTCATCCTGTCGGAAATGATCTCCCCGGTTTTCATGTGAACCAATACAGTTGCTTCCGTTGTATGCTTAAATCCGCCAGGTTCTGAGATCACTTCAGTGACTTCCATCGACTCGATCTGCGAGAACGGAATCTCCCCTTCATTCTCTAGCATTAGCGACGATTTGTTGGCATATCCAATTCCAAACATGCCTATATTCATTGTCTGCATAACCTGCATGGCATAAGGAAACCGGATACTGTTCCCTTCCGTCCGATCTACCTGAATATAGGAACGGATATAGTCTGGCGTTCGCGACATATCGACTTCATAGCCGGCTATCTCCTCAAGAGAAACCTGTTCTAACTTCCGCTCTCTTAAAGGATGAATAAAACGTAAATACCGGCTGGT
>CAZGYK010000205.1:0-2504 GCA_964530485.1 uncultured Oscillospiraceae bacterium | reverse complement strand
ACAGTCTAAGAAAGGCAACCTCCCAAAGCTCTATTTTGCCTGCGGAACCAACGACTTTCTTTTTAACGATACCTACCTACCGTTTAAGGAATACGCCGAAGCAAACGGTGTCCCGATTACCTATGAAGAAATCGAAGGCTATGGCCATGAATGGCGGTTTTGGGATATCGTCATCCAACACGCGCTCACCTTCTTCGGCCTTGGCGATGCCGACCTCGGTCAACTGTTCTAAATCGAACCAAAGAACTCCCCGACAATGTGTCGGGGAGTTCTTTTTCTCGAATGTCCTATTTTAAGATGGAATCGAACACCCTTCCGGATGGATAGGTGCCTGCGTTCTTCAAAAACCGCTCAATCCGAAGCGCTTCGTTCCATTTCGCGCCGCGCTCGCTTCTCGCGACCGAGCCAACCTTAAGTTGTCCCGCGTTGGTCGCAACAGCAATATGGGTGATGACGGCGTCTTCGGTTTCGCCGGAACGGGCGGAAACAACCGGAAGATACCCGCATTCCTGAGTAAACCGGATCGCTTCCAGCGTTTCGGTAATGCTCCCGATCTGATTTGTCTTGATCAATACCGAGTTACAGGCTCCGCGATCAACGCCGGTTTTAATGCGCGGTATGCTTGTCGTAAAGAGATCGTCTCCGATCAGCTGAACTTTTTTCCCAAGCTTTTCTGTCAGAAGAACCGATCCTTCCCAGTCGAGCTCGGAACAACCGTCTTCAATCGAAATAATCGGATAGCGCCGTGTCCAGTCAACCAACATTTCGACCATCTCCTCCCGCGAAAGTGTGCGGTTCTCGATTTCGAGGCGATAGGTTCCGTTTTCCTTCTTATAAAACTCGCTGCTCGCGATGTCGAGCGCGATCGCAACATCTTCCATTGGTCGGTATCCGGCCAGTTCAATTCCCTCGGTCAAAAGATCGAGTCCTTCGCTGTTGGTCTTAAAACCGGTCGGCCAAAATCCGCCTTCGTCGGCGATGGCGAGAGGCTTATGGTACTTCTGAAAAACCTTCTTGGTCGCGTTATAGACGTTGACAACGACCTCAAGCGCTTCGGCGAAGCTCTTCGCCTTCATCGGAATCACAAGATAATCCTGAATGTCGGTGGTGTCTACCGCGTGAGCACCGCCTCCAATAATCTGAATCATCGGAACCGGAAGTGTGACGGCTTCGTCACCGCCGAGCCAGCGAAAGAGAGGAAGTTTTGCCTCGTTCGCCGCCGCATAAGCAACCGCGATTGAACAGCCTAGAATCGCGTTCGCTCCGAGTTCTGATTTGTTCTCGGTTCCGTCGAGTTCAATCATCGCCCTGTCGATCGCCGACTGATTAGAAGCGTCCATCCCGATAAGAACCGGCGCGATGCGTAAATTGACGTTTTCTACCGCTTTTAATACGCCTTTTCCGCCGAAATGTGCCGGATCGCCGTCCCGGAGCTCGAGTGCTTCGTAAATCCCCGTCGATGCGCCGGACGGAACGATTCCCCGTCCCTTCGCGCCGGACGCTAGCGTTACCTCTACTTCTACCGTCGGATTTGCGCGGGAATCAAGTACTCATCCCGCCTCAACTGATTGAATCGTAAAATTTGACATACCGATACCTCTATCTGATTATTTATTGAAAACTGTGTGCTATAGCTGGTTAAATGAAAACGCTTTAGCGTTTTCATTCGCGGCGTGTGCCGCGCGCCATCTGTGGCGGCGTCAACCTTGCTGCATTAGTCAGTCGTACGCCTTTGGCGCGTGTTTCAAAACGCTAAAGCGTTTTGAAATTGACTGACTATGTAGTCGGCCAATCCGGAACGATTACCGCTTCGCAATAAACCGGTCATAAACTGTTTTTGAAGGATAGATCGCCCGGTTCTTGAGTTTTGACTCTATTCGAAGCAATTCGTTCCATTTTGCCGTCCGCTCGACATGCGCCATCCCGCATTTAATCTGCCCGGCGTTCGCCGCAACTGCAAGATGGGTCATCGAGACGTCCTCGGTCTCTCCCGAACGCCCGGAAACCATCGTAAGATACCCGGACCCCTTCGAAACCCGAATCGCATCCATCGTTTCCGAAACGGTTCCGATCTGGTTCATTTTAATCAAAACCGAATTAAAGATTCCCTTGGATACGCCGTCGCGAATCCGCTTAATATTGGTTGTAAACATATCATCCCCAACAAGTTGAACCTGCTTACCGAGACGCTTTGTCAAAAGTGCCGCCCGCTCCTCGTCGATCTCCGAACAACCGTCTTCAATCGAGATAAGAGGGTACCTTTTTGTCCAGTCCTCGAGAAGCGACACCATCTCAACCCCTGATAATACGGCGTTGTCGAGAGTTAAGTGATATTTGTTGTCCGATTGATTGTACAAGCCGCTTGCGGCGAAATCTATTGCGATTGCAATGTCTTCCATCGGCCGGAGTCCGGCAAGTTCAATGCTTTTTAGGAGAAGATCGAGTCCTTCCTGATTGCTCCGAAATCCGGTGTACCATCTCCATTAGCATCTATACACAAATCA
>CAZGYK010000204.1:0-2511 GCA_964530485.1 uncultured Oscillospiraceae bacterium | reverse complement strand
CTTTTGTTTCCCGGTCATCCAGTACTATCGGAATGTCGGGTTCGATTTCGAAAAAGAATTGTTTGAGGCGCTCGCTGAAATCTATATGGACCGCTATCATAGAGGCGATAGTGCCTGCCGGCTTTTCCCAAAAACCGCTGAGGTTCTCGCCGAAATTCAAAACGCCGGAGTCTCACAGATCATTCTCTCGGCATCAAAACAGGAAAACCTGATGCGCCAGCTTGCGCGCTATCCAATTCGCCCTCTTCTCGACGGCGTCCTTGGTATTGGCGACCACTTCGCTGCAAGCAAACAGGATCTCGCGCTTCAATGGGTATCGAACAGTCATGCTGATCCCAATTCGATTCTCTTTGTTGGCGACAGTGTCCATGACAGAGAGGTTGCGAGTGCCGCCGGTTGCGGCTGTGTTTTGATCCCAAACGGGCACCAGAGCCGGGAGGTGCTCCTCAAAACGGGCGCAGTTCTCGTTGACAGTATCACCGATATTCCATCTTATCTTGACCTCATTTGAAAGGAAATCAAATTATGACATCCCGTGAATTGGTTCTAAAGACGCTTGCATGTAAAAACACAGAGCGGGTCCCGCGCCAGCTTTGGACGCTGCCGTGGGCAAGTATCCACGAAGGCGGAAGACTCCGTGAGATTCAATCTGCTTTTCCAGACGACATCGTCTGGGATATGCCGGTCTCCTATCAAAATCCGCCAAAAAAGATCGGAAACGCCTATGAACCGGGTACCTATATCGATCCATGGGGATGTGAATTTACAAATCTCGAGCGCGGCTATGTAGGCGAAGTAAAATCCGCTCAGGTCCATGAAGAAAACTGGGAAGATGCCGACAACGTCCGTTTCCCGGAAGAACTTTTGACTTTTGATGTAGAAAAGGTCAACGCCTACTGTGCAAATACCGATAAATTTGTGCTTCAGACCGATTTTGTACGCCCATTTGAACGCCTTCAGTTTATCCGCGGAACCGTCAACCTCTTTATGGATATCGCGTCCCATAATGAAGGCATGTTGCGCTTCGCCGAAAAGTTACACGCGTTCAACTGTAAGTGTATGGAAGCGTGGGCAAAGACCGATGTCGATGCGCTCTTTATGATGGACGACTGGGGCTCCCAGGAAAACTTACTGATCAATCCGACAGAATGGGTTGAAATCTTCAAACCGATGTACGCCGACTACTGCGCGATTGCAAGAAAGTACGGCAAAAAAATATTCATGCATTCCGACGGCAATACGCTAAAAATCATCCCCCACCTGATTGAAGTCGGCGTCGATGCCGCCAATCTCCAGATCTTCTGTATCGGGGTCGACAATCTCCGTGAATTCAAGGGTGCAATTACCTTCTGGGGGGAAATGGACCGCCAGTGGATTCTGCCGCATGGAACAAAGGAACAGGTCAAATCGGCTGTAAAAAGCGTCTATGATACGCTCTGGGATAACGGCGGCTGTGTCGCCCAATGCGAGTTTGGACCCGGAGCCAATCCGGACAACATCTTTGAGCTGTTCAAAACATGGAATGAGATGCTCTAATTGATACTTCTAAAAAAGGGGAACGCCGGTAGGCGTTCCCCTTTTTTGATTATATCTACCAATTGCTTATCCGTTTCGAATTGATTTCTCTATGATCCGCTACGACGGCTGCTCCATCAAAATCAGATCAAAATAAAGCTTCCCTGTCTTCGTCTTAAACATCTTTTCACGGATCGAAACCCGCTCTTCCTGCTTCCATTGCTTCTCGTCTATATTGACCAAAAAATCAGCTTCTACGAGAATTTGATAATCCATCCCGTCTATGTCGGTATAGGTATGGTGATGCCCGATCAGGTAGCATACCCGGTCTATGAAAGGAGCGTCAAATCCAAGCTTTTCGAGCATCTCTCTTGCGACCGGAGGACCTTCTATCTCCTGGTAGTTCCATGCACCGCTTCCATATTTGATCTCGCTCGGAAGAATCCCAATATCATGGGTCACCGCTGCAACCTCCAAAATCCGAAGCGTTTCTGAATCAATATTTTCACATTCGCCGATCACCTTGGAATATGCATAAACCTTCAGAAAATGGTTTACGCGGTCAGCCCTACCCGCATACATCTCGGTCATAGCCGTAACAACAGATCCAATCATAACATCCACCTACCCTATTATTGAAATAATTAGTTTTAACATAGCCGGGAACAGCATGATTACCAAAACAAGCCGAACCGTCTGCACCGATCTCCTCCGAAAGAAGCGACATTTCGGTAATCCCTCCCGGCGTACAGGCGAGAAGACAGGTCATAAAATCAAGCTTGGTAATTTTGTGGATCAGATAAGACACCACAAAAACGAAAACAAGAATTCCAACAAGCATAATCAAAACCGGAACCAGAAGGACATCCATCGACGCAATCGTCGACTTGTCAATGGAAACGCCGATATAGGCGCCGGCAAATATCTGCTGCCAGGGTCTCATCCCTTTCGGGTAGACCGCCTTGCCGAAAATAATGCTGTATGCCATACCGAAAA
>CAZGYK010000203.1:0-2516 GCA_964530485.1 uncultured Oscillospiraceae bacterium | reverse complement strand
CGTTCCGATTCACAAACACAATGAGATTACGGCGGCGCGCTATGTCCTAGAAATAATGTCTTCGGAATCGGGCATACAGTCGGTTATCGATCGTTATCATGAATTTATGATGCAAACCGAAATTCTTGTTGAAAAAGCAGGGAAACGCGGTAAAAATATGATTGACATCAAAAAACAGATTCATGAGATTAACTATACAGAATTGGATGGACGGCTGGTTTTTCAGATGACCCTAGACGCAGGAAACGAGAAAAACCTGAACCCGTTGGTGATTTACCAGGAGTTGACTCGGGTTCTTGCTGAGAAGCCGGAATATTATAAGGTTTTAAGGACAGGAATTCTGATTGAATCTGGTGATAATTTCGAATAATCCTTGCAATACCGTCTAAGATATGATATTCTATTTCGGTACGTAATCCTCTGCTCTTACCGGCGGGGTTAATGTGAAAAACATTAAGCGGGCAGTCCTCTGCAATTGTTGCACGAATGTCTGGATTGAATTTAGGAGGAGAAACAATGGATCCAATTAAGTTAATGACCGGCGATATGATCCGCTCTGAGCCACATGTTTTTGGTATTGGAGATACAGTTAAGGTTCATGTCCGAATCAAAGAAGGCGAGCGCCAGAGAATTCAGATTTTCGAAGGAACTGTCATCGCAAAGCAGCACGGCGGAATTGCCGAAACCTTTACCGTCCGCAGAACTTCTTATGGAGTAGGCGTTGAGCGCGTATTCCCTGTAAACTCTCCGAACGTAGAGAAAGTAGAGATCGTTCGCAAGGGTAAAGTCAGAAGAGCTAAGTTATACTATCTGCGTGACCGCGTTGGTAAGGCCGCGAAGGTTAAAGAGCGTTTGTCAAACACAAAATAGTCAAAAAAGGGACTGCGCTTCGCTGTCCCTTTTTTATTTTCGGAAGGGAATACGGTATGATTTCTGAAGATCAATTTAATCACATCAAAAAACTATCGGAAAATTACCCTTTTCAGTCCTTTCACTATCTTGGTTACGAACATTGCGAACATGCCGAGATAATCACGCTTGAATACAGTATTATTCTTCTTGACCGTACACAAGAACCTCAGCTTGTATTCTGGGCGGTACCGTCCGTTCAAGCGCTTATCAATGCACTCTCAGCGATCCCTGGGCCTCTTCAGATCAATTTTGTCCCAAGTGAATTTGTGGAACCGCTTGAAACCTCTGGGTTTCGTATACTCGGCGAGTTTGTAGATTATTTCAACAATGATCTACAGCAAACGGTTCAAGATATTCGAAGTGAACACGAAACAATCAAAATGACTTCAAAAGACGCCGAAAAAGTCTCCGCGTTATCTATACGATGTAACAACCAATCGCGCGGCTTTCGAGGAGAGTCTCCGGAGTGGTTCCGAAAATGGAACGATGAGAACGACGTTCTTATAATAAAACGCGATGAAGAAATCGTTGGATTCTGTTGCGTTGGGATCTATGATGACGGGGAGATACTGTGGATTCGAGAAATCGCTGTCGCTCCGGAACATCAGGGCGTAGGCTTTGCCCGAAAACTTATGCAGGATGCCCTTCAGTACGGAATCGAAAAGGGAGCAACTAGAGGATTTCTTGCGGTGGATATTGAGAATCAAAGAGCCATCTCTTTGTATCAAAAGTTTGGGTTTTTCCGTGAGGGAAGTGAAAGCGAGATTCAAATGGTCCGATAGCGGAACCCTTGTGTAATATCATTGCATGCAATATAATGTACCTATCACAGGTATAAGGTGGTGGACTCTATCAGTAAGTCAAAACGTGCGGCTAGATTGATCTACGAATGGATGGATGCGCTTGCTTTTGCATTGGCAGCCGTCATATTTTTGTTTGTATTTGCTTTTAAGACTTATATGGTTCAACAGGTTTCTATGTTGCCTACGCTTCAGGAAGGAAACCGCGTTTTTGTTTTAAGTGCATTTTATACCCCGAACCAAGGCGATGTTATCATCATGGATGAAAGTCTTCAGATCGGGGACTCCATTGTAAAGAGGATTATCGCTACCGAGGGACAGACGATTGATATTGATTCGAAGACAGGGGAAATAACTGTAGACGGAATTGTGTTTGATTCGCCAATTGCTACGACCCCATCGAACATAGTGAATAGCCCAAACGCGCTTGCATTTCCTCAAACCGTTCCGGAAGGTCATGTATTTGTTATGGGTGATAATCGTGCGAATTCATATGACAGCCGTTTTTCTTCGATCGGATTTATTGACGAACGCAACATCATTGGAAAGGCTGTCTATGTCATTTCTCCTTTTGACGAAACCAGGGTAATCAAATGAATGTAGGCGAACAAAATATTCAATGGTTTCCCGGACATATGAAAAAAACGCTCCGTCTTATTGAGGCGGAGCAAAAGAATGTCGATATCCTAATCGAATTGCTCGATGCAAGGATTCCGAGGAGCAGCAAAAACCCTGAACTAGAGAAATTAATTGGTGACAAACCAAGGCTTTTATTGCTCAATAAGTCGGACCTTGCGGATTCTT
>CAZGYK010000202.1:0-2551 GCA_964530485.1 uncultured Oscillospiraceae bacterium | reverse complement strand
GCCTCGTTCAACATCTCGGTTCCCATTTGTCCTTTGCGCTGCGGTGACAACACCTGGATATCCGAGAGAGGGTCGATGTGATAGCTTTTCGGAAGTCTTCTCGCGACAAGGTCGGCAACAAGCGCCGGCCCACTCTGTTCGTCACATTTGAGGAAGAAAAAATCCGAATCCCGCTGAGAGAGATCGGGGAGTTCCCCGGCTACAATATTATGCGCGTTGACGACAATACTGCTCTCGGCGGCCTGGCGGAAAATCTTCTCGAATTCTACGACGCCGCAGCATTCGCTATCAATCATATCCCGAAGGAGGTTTCCCGCGCCAACAGCAGGAAGCTGGTTGGAATCCCCAACCATGATGAGGCGGCATTGCGGGCGCAAACCGCGAAGCAGCGATTCAAACAGCGAAACATCTACCATCGACATCTCGTCGATGACAACAACATCGCTCTTGAGCATATTCTCTTCATTATGGATAAACCGGATGTCCTCGTCATTTCGGTAATCTACTTCAAGAAGCCGGTGGATCGTCTTCGCATCCCGCCCGGTCAGTTCCGACATCCGCTTTGCCGCTCTTCCGGTCGGGGCTACCAGCGAAACCCGGTCTCCCTGTTGTTCGCAAAGCGTGATAATGGCGTTGAGCGCCGTCGTTTTTCCGGTTCCGGGCCCACCAGTGATAACAAGCGTACCTCTCTTAAGCGATTCTTGAATTGCCTTTCTCTGCAATTCCTCATAGACGATTCCTTCTTTTGTTTCAAACCGGTCGATCATCTCGTCAACATCTTCGAGGGTATTGTATTCAAGCGAATTCAAAAGCGCAAGCCTGTCAGCTATATAGGTCTCGCTTCGCATCAGTGACGGAAGGAAAATATACGGTTCTCCGTTTATTGTATCGTTTGCAAGCAAACTGGTCTCAACCGAATTCCAAAGTTCGATCTCGACGCTGTCCCGATCGAGCGACAGGAAGGTAAATGCGGTATCAATCAGGCGCTCGGCAGGAATACAGGTATGTCCGTTAAACATATTGTGGCGAAGAACATAGATCAGCCCCGCACGGATGCGGTTGCTGTTTGCCGCTCCGTACCCAAGTTTCCCCGCAACCGAGTCGGAGAACTCAAATTCTTTGTAGAGCGGATATCCGCAAAGCATATATGGATTGTCCCGGATGATTTCCGCAGACTGTGGCCCAAAATCCCGGTAAAGGCGGATTGAATCGTGTGTGTCTAACGACAGAGAAGACAGTTCCGACAAAGCCTCTCTAAGCCCGTAAATCTGGCGGAAACGTTCGCTCGTTTCTGCGGCCTTCTTTTTGGAAAACCCTTTGATATGTTCAAGTTTTTCAGGGTTTCTTGCGAGAACCTCGAGCGTCTCCTCGCCGAAAGCATCAACCATCCGCCTCGCGAGTGAAGGTCCGATTCCGGCAATTGCGCCGTTCGAGAGATATTTCAGGATAGCCGTCGCACCGGACGGTAGAATCCGCTCGGCAACAACCGCTTTGAACTGAATTCCAAACGTTGGGTGAGTGGCATATTCCCCGTAGACGATCAGTTCTTCCCCGACCGCCGTTCCGGCAAGTTCGCCGACGACTGTAACAAGTTCTCCGTCGACAGCAAGATCCAACACCGAAAACGAGGTTTCAGTGTTGGAATAGACAACATGTTCAACGATCCCCGTTATCTTTGTCGACATAGAATCAGCCTTATCTAGTTATTTCTCCATATTATACCACAACTTCTTGTAGTGATAAAGAAAAAAGAGAGGTTTCCTCTCTTTTCAAAATAAGTCTTTTTACTGTAACTTCGAATATGCCCGCTTGATTTCATCTACCCGGTCTAGTCGTTCCCAAGGCAATTCAATGTCGTCTCTTCCCATATGGCCATAGCTCGCCGTTTGCCGGTAAATCGGGCGGCGAAGATCAAAGAGATCGATTATCGCCGAAGGCCGCATATCGAACACCGAGCGGACAACCTGTTCAATCCGCGCCTCTATGTCCGCGCCCTGCCCGGTCACCACGCAGACTGAAACCGGGTTTGCAACTCCGATCGCGTAAGCGAGCTGCAGTTCACAGTGTTCTGCAAGTCCGGCGGCTACTACATTTTTCGCGATATAGCGCGCCATATACGCTGCGGAACGGTCTACCTTCGTCGGATCCTTTCCCGAGAAGCAGCCTCCCCCATGCCGCGCCGCGCCGCCATAGGTATCTACGATGATCTTTCTGCCGGTCAGTCCGCTGTCTCCAACCGGGCCACCGATGACAAACCGTCCGGTCGGATTGATATAGTATTTCGTGTTTTCGTCAAGCAGCTCTTTCGGAACGATTGCTTTAATTACCTGTTCCGCCAAATCAGAGCGAAGCTGCTCAATCGATACGCTCTCGTCATGTTGCGCGCTGATAACAACGGTCTCAACGCGAGCCGGCTTGCCGTCGCGGTATTCAACCGTAACCTGGCTCTTTCCATCAGGGCGCAAATACCGAAGCTCCCCGCTCTTTCTGACATCCGTAAGCCTCTTAGTAAGCTTGTGCGCGAGGCTGATCGAAAGCGTGCTCTCCGGCA
>CAZGYK010000201.1:1888-2561 GCA_964530485.1 uncultured Oscillospiraceae bacterium | reverse complement strand
CCGAGCGCGAAGCGCGAGTTTTTCCGCGGAGCGGGAAAATAGCGAAGCGTAAGCAACCGAGCGCGAAGCGCGAGTTTTTCCGCGGAGCGGGAAAATAGCGAAGCGTAAGCAACCGAGCGCGAAGCGCGAGTTTTTCCGCGGAGCGGGAAAATAGCGAAGCGTAAGCATTTTGACCGTCAAAATGCTGTAAGCCGATCGACTATAGTCGCGAGTTTTTTCGCAGAGCGAAAAAACAGAGAAACGTTAGCGCCGAGCGACGATAGCGCGAGTTTTTCCGCGGAGCCGGAAAAATAGCTGAACCCCAAAACTGATTGAAGGCTAAGGCGAAGGCGAAGGCTTCGTTCTTTTGCCGTCAAAACTCAGTAGTCGGTAGAAGCACAAGCAGATATAAAAATATAGCAGAACATTCAGCCGAAAAGGAAAGGCGAAAGATGTTTGTTTTATTGATTGTCATCTATCTCTCATTTATTAGCCTCGGGCTTCCGGATTCGCTTCTTGGCAGCGCGTGGCCTGTTATGGCCGAAACGTTTTCTGCTTCGATAGCGAGCGCGGGTTTTGTCTCGATGATCATAACCGGCGGCACGATTGTGTCGAGCCTATTCTCTGGGAAGGTTAACGCGAAACTTGGCACGGGATTGACGACGTTTATCAGCGTATTGATGACGGCGGTTGC
>CAZGYK010000201.1:0-1878 GCA_964530485.1 uncultured Oscillospiraceae bacterium | reverse complement strand
CAACGTCGCTTGTTGCGATCTGTTTCTGGGCGGTTCCGCTTGGGCTTGGGGGGGGATCGGTAGACGCGGTACTCAACAACTTCGTTGCGCTTCATTACAAGGCGCAGCACATGAGCTGGCTCCACTGTTTTTGGGGGATCGGGGCGGCGCTCAGCCCGGTTGTCATGTCTTACTTCTTGAGAACGAAGGGCCGCTGGGACATGGGGTACCGAACGGTTTCGATTCTTCAGTTTGCGCTTGTTGCCGTTTTGCTGGTCTCGCTCCCGCTTTGGAAGAAGGTCGCAGGCGATAGGCGAACCGAAAAAGAGAACGGCGGGGTTTCAATTGGCTTTTCAAAGGCATTGAAACAACCCGGCGTCAAAGAAGCGTTGACAGCGTTTTTTTGTTATTGCGGACTAGAGGCCTCGGTTGGACTCTGGGGCGTAAGCTATCTTGTTCTTGTTCGAGAGATTCCACCCGAAAAGGCTGCGAGCTGGGTTTCGCTTTACTATATCGGGATCACCGCCGGACGGTTTCTCTCGGGATTTTTATCGATTAAAATCCGGCAGAAACGAATGGTTCAGCTGGGGCAGGTATTGGTCGCTTTCGGAATTCTACTCCTATTTCTTCCGTTCAAGAACATTGCTCTTGTTTCCGGACTATTTGTCATCGGGCTTGGATGCGCTCCGATTTTTCCGGGACTTCTTCACGAAACACCGCGGAATTTCGGAAAAGAGTATTCTCAGACGGTTATGGGCATGCAGATGGCGGGAGCGTATACCGGATCAACTCTTTTTCCGCCGCTTTTTGGATTTCTGGGGTCGAGAATCGGGTATGGCTATTTTCCGGTATTTCTTGCACTTTTGCTTGCAATTATGGGTTTGATGGTCGTACTGTTATATAAAAGGGTATCGGGGGTTCGAAGCGATGAAGGTTAGCGCTATCATTGTAGCTGCCGGGCGGTCGGAACGGATGGGCGGGATCGACAAGCTTTCGCTAAAGGTAAAGGATCGGACGGTTCTCGCCGAATCGGTTTTCCGGCTTGCGAATCATGCGCTTATCGACGAACTTGTTGTCGTAACGCAAAAGGAAAAACTGGTTGAGCGAAGGGGTATGATTGAAGCACTTGCACTTTCGAAACCGGTTACGGTTGTTGAGGGGGGCGCGACGCGGTTCCTCTCGGTTCAGAATGGGATTGCCGCAGCTTCTTTTGATACGGAGTACTTTTGTATCCACGACGCGGCACGGCCGTTTGTCAGCGACGCTTTGATTACGCGGACGATCGAAGCGGCATTTCAATATGGGGCGGCGACCGGCGGAACCGCCGTAACCGATACCGTTAAGACGGTAGATCAAGACGGGTTCGTAATCAAAACGCTTGACCGCGGAACGCTTCGGGCGGTAGGGACGCCGCAGGTTTTTGAGGCAGAACTTTATAGAAAAGCGTCTGCTGCGTTTTTAGACGATGGCGCGTTTGACGACTGCGAGATTATTGAGCGATATGGAAAGCCGGTTATGATCCTTGAAGGAGAGCCGGAAAATATCAAAATCACAACCAGGAATGATCTTTTGAAACTGAGGCAGGGGGGAACAGATTTGCGGATTGGGCACGGGTATGACGTTCACCGTTACGCCGACGGACGAAAGTTAATTCTCGGCGGGGTAGAGGTTCAGTTTTCCAAGGGGCTTTTAGGACATTCCGACGCCGATGTACTTGCGCACGCTGTTACCGATTCGATTCTCGGAGCCGCGGCACTCGGGGATATCGGGACGCTTTTTCCCGACAGCGACGACGCGTTTCTCGGGGCAGACAGCATTGAGCTGTTACGAAAAGCTGTCGGAAAGGTTTTTGAAGCGGGGTATCGTGTTGTCAATATTGACGCGACGATCGTTTGTCAG
>CAZGYK010000200.1:0-2578 GCA_964530485.1 uncultured Oscillospiraceae bacterium | reverse complement strand
TAGCCGGAGAAGAAGGCAGAAAACGCAACAACAACTCCGAAGTATGAGCAAACTCAAGTTTTCCAAAACTTTTGGAAAGCCGCCCTTCCTCATCGGAGTTTCGGTAGGATTCGAGAATCGGTTCTTTGTGATCTTTCATTTTTTACCTCCAAAATCATGAGTAGTTTCCCCGACAACCGAAATTGTTGGGGGAGCTCTTGCTGATTTGGCATAAAGATCACCTCCTTCAAGAATAAGGAATTAGAACGATAAAGTGGATCGAAATAAACCGAAGATTCGTTGCGCCGGTTTTACAGGTTTGTTGCGTCAGGGGGGAGCGTATAAATCCGGCGGAGAAAGGATAGGACATTTTGCTCTTCGGCGCTATTGTAAGAAAAACCAAAGTGGGCAGCTGTTTCGAGAGCGAGCGCCCGAAAAATAGAGATAGACGTAAATAAAGCATTCCAGATCTCGAGAGAGGACGCGGTAGGAAAGGTAGAGATATACAAATTGTATAAATTGCTATCAAGATACGCTTTGTAGTACGATCCAGATTTCCCGGCGGAAACAGAAAAGTCGGTAGCGATTCCGATATGCCAATGGAGCATTCTTTGAAGCCCACTCCGGAAATAGTGATTGAGCATTTCCATCGCCAACGGAATCTGATCCCGCCAAAGCGCCTTAGCGATATAGGGACCAAGCCAAAAGAATTCATTACAACAGCGAGAAAACTGCTGGCTGTCCGGGGGTTTAATATGATAGGCGGCATCGTTGGACCCGGGAAGCGGCGGGAGCATTTGATCTTTGTCTAAAAGCGCAACCATCGGTTCGCCACGTTCTTCGCCTTCCAGCCGTTGCGCCAGCATATCGACAGTTCCGACGTTCAGGTCGATTCGGGTTCCGTCGGTAAACTGGGCAAGGTACATAAACTGACCCCTGCCGTCCGGGAAACGAACCTGGCTAGATTCGGGCATTTGAAGGATAAGGAGTTCCCCGAACTGGCGGATAAACGATATGTTTTGATAAAAGGGGGTAATGTCGGTTACGAGATAGCCGATATCATAATCCTGAAAACAATCTCTTTTGACGGCCTTCGGAAGAGGCTCCATCCAATCTCCGCAGAGGGTTCGGACGAAAGGCGATCCGGTGATAGCGCGCGAGCCGTTCATGATAACCGCGCGAATCCGGTTGTCCCGTTCGGCGACGCCAAGTATCAGATCGAACATCTCTTTTTCGCCCCGCATGTTTCCCCGCCTTTCGGTTTAAGTTGTTTGGAGGTATTGTACCATTGCACCAATTGCATTTTCAATAGAATTCATGTAAACTAAGGAAGGAAAAAAGTTCGAACGAATGATGGAGACGAGCAGGGTATGAAGATTTTATATCGGATCATAATAGCATTGATTCTCGTTGCAGGCTGTTTTTGGCTGATCAAGTATCCTGTTTTGACGACCGATACCAACGAGGTTTTCAGCGGAATTGAAGATCCAGTTCGCGGACAGGTTCCCGAACATACCGGAGGAATTGCGCGGGATCATCTCAAAGAGCCGGAACAACTGATCTATGACGCGATCTATGAGGCGATTGAAACGGAGCAACCTGCGGTTACGATTCCGGTTTCAAGTTATTCGCAAAAGAACATCGAAGTCGCGTTGTTCTCCGTTTTGGATGACTGCCCTCAGTTCTTCTGGATGGATTTTACCGATTTCACCTATCTTTCGGATTACCGTGGTTTGACCCTCAATTTTAAGTATCTCTATACCGGAGAGGTCTTGCGCGGGATGAAGACGCAGCTTGACAACGCGGTAACGGAAGTTGTAAACGCAGTCAATGCGCAGAATTTTACATCTGAATATGATAAAGCGTTATATGTCCACGATTACATTGACGCGATCTGTGAATATGATCGAACATTAGCTGCCAGCGGAATCCAAGACAGCTACGGTGCGCTTGTTTCGAGACTTGCGGTTTGCGACGGATATGCGCATTCGTTCCAGCTCGTGATGCAAAAACTCGGGATTGAATGCCACTATGTCCCCGGCGAGGCCGAGGGTCCGAACGGGGTTGAAGGACATGCTTGGAATATTGTGAAACTGGACGGCGTATATACTTCGGTAGACTTGACGTGGGATGATTTTGACAGCTACGTTTTCGAGGATATCGATACCGGAGGCGACGTCGTAAGCCATATCTTTTTTGGACTTTCCGACGCGGAGATTCAAAAGACGCATAAAGTTGACGAAAACTTCCAGTACAAGCTGCCGGAAGCGGTTGACCGGAACTGGTTTGCGGTAAAGGGCGTTACGGGCGCATCTGTTGACGAAATCGCGGATAAAGCGGCGGATATTCTTATTGCAAATCTGGATAAAACAGTACCTTATGTTGAGTTTCAGCTGACCGACAAAGCGGCGTTCCATGATTTTAAGGAAACCTATCAGGGCGGGATCATCGACTCAGCAAATGAGAAGCTTCGAGAAGCCGGCCGGAACGAGCGTTTTCTCAGTGAGATGGGAAGTTATGTTACCAGCGGAGATCGACAATGTATTTTGATTCTCGGAACAGTCGAGACGATCGAATAATAAGAACTTAGATGTCTTAT
>CAZGYK010000199.1:0-2611 GCA_964530485.1 uncultured Oscillospiraceae bacterium | reverse complement strand
AACGCTACAAACATTACGATTGAGGATGCAGTGTTTTTCTTAAAGCCGTCGCCGAGCGATTTCGAAACCGAGTTTCCGCCGATAAGTTGAGCCTTGATGCTCTCTCCATCGCGAATCACGACCCAGGAAAATGCCATAAGCATTACAAGGAAGGCAGCAAATACCGCTGTTGTAACTTGCATCGAGGCAACATACCCGTAGAAACTAGTCAAAACAAAAAACATCAATCCAAGGCTTCCAAGAATAGAGATAAATCCAGACAGCCCAATCAGACGGTAACGAACAATCAGGAAAACGCCGATAAGAAGTAGAACCGCGCCGAAGGAAAATACCATCAACTGATAGTTGTTTGCACCGGCAAAACCAGCGTTGTCTACCGACATCAGTTTCTGAACCAGAAGAGGAGCATCGAGATGTCCGCCGGAAATTGCTACCGCAAGAACCGATACTTCATCAAGCGTATAACCGGTTCCCGCTCCGGAAGAAGCCGTAATAATCTCCGCTTCAAATAACTGAGAGGCGCCATAATAGTCTATCAGAGCATCGTCAATCCAAACGGAAACATAGGGCGTCTCGTTGGCGACAGCCGAATCAACAAGTTCATGTGAACGTTTCTGAAGGGCATCCTGTCCGGCTTTGGTCAAAAGAAACTCAAGATAATATACCACACTGCCCTTACTTTCAGTGTACGCCCTCGGAATCACTGTGGCTATCTGCTCATTCGTAAGAATAACCGAATCGGCATCTCCAATCGGCTTTCCATTTTCGTCAGCTTCCTTGCCTACGCGAACTTCCACCTTACCAGTCGACGCAAGAATTCTTGCCAAAGGGATAAAGTTCTCTTCCATGATTGAATCAAATGGAACAGTAATGTACATCCCGCGATTTTCAACATCCGGATATACTTCGTATTCAACCGCAGAACTCAATTCCAGACGTTTTTCCAAAACATGCTTAACCGACGCGTAGTCAATCTCAGCATCACTTTCAGAGTCAACCGCCAAGTACAATGAGAACTCCTTCTCAAAACCGAATCCCCTCGGTACCTTGTGAACGTTGTTTACAATGTCTGTTGAGATGTCACCATATGTTGAGCTGATTCCAAGGAAACCGATACAGAAAACAGCAACACATACGATCGCGATCAAAACAAAAACAGATTTTCCGAGCTGTTTCATTCTTTCCTCCGCTATCGGGAATTCGGCGCGCCCAACCATGAAGCATGAATGGGCACGCCTTAAGATACAATGATTATTATATTGGTTTCTTGTATCGAAGTCAATTGTTCGTTTTTGACTCTTCGATCATAGACTCAATTGCTGCGAGTAAAACCGATAACGATAGAATTTCAGTTGCATCCCTTAATTCTGTGATAGAGGGATAAGAAGGAGCAATTCGGATGTTTTTGTCATCTTTATCAATTCCGTAAGGATATGCAGCACCCGGAGCGGTCAGCGTGACCCCGGCGGCTTTGCAAAGTGCATAAACCTTTTTGGCCGTTCCCGGATAAGCATTCAAACTGATGAAATAGCCTCCGCGCGGAGTTGTCCAATTTGCTATATCGTATTCTTTTAACCTTTTCGTCAGAATCTCGTCAACCGCTTCAAATTTTGGTCGAAGCAGTGCCGCATGTTGATCCATCAAAAAATAGACCGTCTCTTTGTCTTTCAAAAATCTGGCGTGGCGCAACATATTCATCTTGTCGTGCCCAATTGTACTGATCGCGGCAGTTTTCAAAAATGAATCAATACTTGCTTTGCTTGCCGCTATACAGCAGACGCCCGCGCCGGCAAAAGTAATCTTATTCGTTGAAGCAAACACGAGGGCACGATTTTCATGGCCGTATTTCTCGCACTCTTCAAGAATGTTTGGAAGCGCGATACGTTCTTTATAAAGGCTATGGACGCAATATGCGTTGTCCCACATGATAGTAAAATCCTTCGCTGCGCAGTCCATTTTCGCAAGACGTAAAACCGTCTCGGCTGAATAGACACAACCATCCGGATTTGAAAAAACCGGGACACACCAGATTCCTTTGATTGACTCGTCTTCCTTGACAAGCCGTTCAACAAGATCCATGTCAGGCCCGGACGCGAGCAAAGGAACCTCTATCAGTTCCATACCAAAGTATTCGCTGGCGGCAAAATGCCGGTCATATCCGGGTACAGGGCACAAAAATTTAACTTTATCGCATTTTCCCCATGGCATATCCGAATCCGGAAGACCTTTTGCGTACGCACGCGAAAAGGTATTGAACATCACGTTGAGTGTTGAGTTTCCACCGATGCAAATTTGTTCAACCGGAATCTCAAGGAGCTCGGAAAAGATGCGTTTCATCTCTGGAATTCCTGAAAGTTCGCCATAATTCCGACAGTCGAATCCATTCTCACTTTTAATATCGCTTGCCGAGTCAACAACGTCAAGCATACGCATAGAGAGATCAAGTTGAGCCGGGCACGGCTTTCCGCGGCTCATATCAAGAGTTAGTCCTTTTGCCTTATACGAGTCATATTCACTTTTTACCGCTGCCAAAATCTCGGAAAGTTCTGTCATGCTTTTTTTCCCTAGAGACATATACCCCACTCCCCATTTTGCAAGACTAAATTCAGAT
>CAZGYK010000198.1:0-2665 GCA_964530485.1 uncultured Oscillospiraceae bacterium | reverse complement strand
TTGCAACTCTGTCATTTTTATCTCCAAACGTTATTTCCCAACACAAAACCGACGAAACACCTCGTCGATCACCGCTTCTGAAACATTTTCGCCCGAAAGTTCCAATATCGCCGCCAACGCTTCGTCAAGAGAAATAAAGACAACGTCAAGCGTCATTCCGCTCTTGGCCGCAGCAAACGCTTCCTCAACCGAATTTAGCGCCCTTACCGCCGCCGACCGCTGCCGTTCGTTCATCAACATCGGGGCATCCGGCGAGAAACGGTCTGTTTTCGACAGCTTTGCGACCGCGTCGTCCAGCATTTTCAGCGATTTCGGATCGGTCGCGCTGATATATACAACCGAATCAAACGCAGATTCTATTATCGAAAGATCCAGCTTTGTCTCTAAGTCCATTTTGTTGACGATCGCCACAGCACGCTTCCCGCGTAATTTCTTAATCAGTTCGCGGTCATCCTCCGAAAGACTCCTTGAGCTGTCAAATACCGCAAGAACCAGCGCCGACTGTTCAATTCGGTCAATCGCTTTTTCGATACCGATCTGTTCTACCAAATCATCAGAATCTCGGATACCCGCGGTATCGGCAAGTAAAAGCGTCGTTCCGCCAAGTCGCACCTGCTGTTCAACAACGTCCCGCGTCGTTCCGGCTACCGGCGTAACAATCGCCTTTTCGTATCCGGCGATCAAATTCATCAACGTCGACTTCCCAACATTTGGGCTTCCAACTATTGCTGTCGGAACACCGTTTAAGACAAACAGCCCGGTTTCGTAGGAATCTACAAGGGTTTTTAATGATTGCGCCAGCGATTCGAGATGTCCCATCAAACGGTCATTTTCAACCGCCTCAACATCCTCTTCCGGAAAGTCGATCCAGGCGGCAATCGCGCTCTGAACTTCTAATACGCTGTCTCTAAGGCGTTCGGTTTCCCGAAATAGCGTCCCTCTCGAAAGCGCAAACGCCGCCGCTTCCCCCTGCTTTGATACCGCGGAGATCATCCCAGCGATTCCTTCGGCCTCGGTCAGTGAGAGGCGCCCATTGAGAAACGCTCTCCGGGTAAACTCACCCGCTTCGGCAACCCTCGCGCCGGCGTCTACGAGCGCGCGGAGAATGCCCGCGAGCAGTACCGGTCCGCCATGACACTGCAGTTCGACAACATCTTCTCCGGTATAGCTTTTCGGTGCGCGAAACAACAGCGCAAGCGCATCATCAACCGCATACCCCCCCGCGGTTATGGTTCCAAGCCGCATACTATAACCTCGGCCCTTTGAAAGCGGTCGTCCGCTGCGTGCCAAAAACAGGCGGTCTGCGATCCCCGCCGCATCCGGGCCCGAAATTCGTATTATGCCAATCCCGCCTTCGCCTTCCGGCGTCGAGATCGCGGCGATTGTGTCAAGAAGTTCAACCATGATCCTATCACCTAAAAGAAACGTTACCTTTTATTTTACCATGAATGTGCAGTTCTTTGTAGAGGTTAGAAAAAATAGCGCGTTGTAACGGAATGGACAAATCCTCATTTCTGACTCAAACAAAAAAGCGAGGGGGTTCACTCCCTCGCTCTCGGCTAAAGTTCAATTTTTCCGTAGAGGTTTTTTTCGAGTTCCGGATCCTGAGGTTTTGACTCCGCAGGCTTCTCCGCCGGCTTGTTATACTGCGGCGCACTGTCTCTACGAGGACGGTCTCCCCGATCTCTGTCGCGGTTTCCGCCGCCGTAACGCGGCTTTCCGCCTCTTCCGTTTCCGCCGCGGTCATCTCTTCCGCGGTAAGGGCGCGGGCTGTCTCCTTCGAGAAGGATTACAACCCTTCGATGGGGATCTTCGCCGACCGATTCAGATTTCACGCCCGCAATGTTTTGAACTGTGCTGTGAACTACGCGGCGCTCATATGGATTCATCGGCTCGAGCGTCTGGCTTCTGCGGTTTTTCAATACCTTGTTGGCAACGCGTTCCGCCAAAGCTTCCAGCGTCCGTTCGCGTTTCATCCTGTAATCGGCAACATCCAGAGAGATTTTACAATACTCCCCTTCGGCGCGGTTGCTGACCAAAAGACAAAGATACTGGAGCGCATCCATTGTTTCGCCCCTGCGGCCAATCAATATCGCCGCATCCTCGCCGTCGACGGCAAATTTTACGCCGCCCTCAATCTCAACAGCCTTAAACGTTAGATTTTGGGTCTGCATTCTATCGGCAACATCCTTTAGATAATCATATGCTGCTTTCGCGGGACCCGGGAGCTGGTCTACCGGAATCTCAATCTCCGGCTTTTTTTCAACCGGCTTCACTTCCGGTTTTGATTCTTCATGAAACTGCTTTGGTTCCTGAACCCGTTCGTTTTCTATCTGTTTTTTCGGTTCCTGCCTGTTCTCTTTCTCTGTTTCGCTGCTTACGGAACCCTCGGACGGAGCTTTGCCACCGCTTGGCTGGTCATCCTGCGATTTTAAGAGGTCTTTTACCGAAAAGGCATCATCGCTTACGTATACTCTTACCTTTGCGGGTGTTGATCCAAACAGCCGTTTTTGCGGCATTTCCAACACTTCGACGCTTACATCATCGCGTAAAAGCTCCAAGGCGGCGCAGGCGGCTTCTACTGCTTCTTCGACGGTCTTTCCCGTCATGATAATCTCCTGCATCGTTTGGGTTTCTATCCTTTCTGCTATATTAGGATCAGGCA
>CAZGYK010000197.1:0-2673 GCA_964530485.1 uncultured Oscillospiraceae bacterium | reverse complement strand
CCTTCGTTGCGCAATCCGCTCTTACCGGCGAATCCAACCCTGTCGAAAAGTATGCGGATGACCGGGAAACTTCCGGGGATTCGATAACCGATCTTTCAAATATCGGATTTATGGGATCGAATATAGTGAGCGGAAGTGCGATGGCTATTGCACTTACGACAGGGAATGATACGTATTTTGGTTCGATGGCAAAAACTTTATCAGGGGCCCGGTCAAAAAATAGCTTTGAGCGGGGAGTTGATTCGGTAAGCAGGTTGCTGATCCGGCTTATGTTGGTAATGGTACCGATCGTGTTTTTAATTAACGGATTGACTAAAGGGAATTGGATGGAGGCCCTTCTGTTTTCGGTTACGGTAGCTGTCGGGTTAACGCCGGAGATGCTTCCCGTTATTATGACCTCTACGCTGGCCAAAGGCGCTGTTAAGATGTCGAAACATAACGTTATCGTAAAAACGTTGAGCGCGATCCAGACGTTTGGTGAAATGGATGTGCTCTGTACCGACAAGACAGGGACACTAACCGAAGACAAAATCATACTTGAAAAATATATCAATGTTCGGGGCGGGGATGATGACCGGATTTTACGGCATGCATACCTCAACAGTTACTTTCAGACAGGACTAAAAAATTTGATGGATCTCGCGATCATCAACCGCGCAGTTATAAATGGTTTTACGGATACGCTTTCGAACTATTCGAGAATTGATGAAATACCGTTCGATTTTTCGAGACGAAGAATGAGCGTTGTTCTCGAGGACAAAACCGGAAAACGGCAGCTTATTACGAAAGGGGCTGTTGAAGAGATTCTCTCGATTTCCTCATTTGTTGAACTGGATGGTGAAGTACGGCCGCTGGATGAAGCTAACAGGAAATTGGCGACAGAAACGTATGAGTTATTCAACAAGGACGGTCTTCGAATGATCGCGGTAGCTCAGAAAAACGAAGTACCGGGAATTGATGTATTCAGCGTGGCTGATGAAGCGGAAATGGTTTTGATCGGGTTTATCGGGTTTCTTGATCCGCCGAAGGAGAGCGCTGGCGCTGCGATTCAGGCGCTCAAGGATCACGGTGTCCGCGTCATCGTTTTGACCGGAGACAGCGAGGGCGTTGCGGTTAAGGTCTGTAATAGAGTTGGGGTAAAAACCGATATCTTCCTGACCGGAAAAGATATAGAAACGATGGATGATGCGGCGCTGCAGAATGCAGTCGAGACTTGCGATCTCTTCGCAAAGCTTTCTCCGGCCCAGAAGACGCGGGTTGTCAAAACGTTACAGGAAAAAGGGCATACCGTCGGGTATATGGGAGACGGAATCAACGATGCGCCGCCGCTCCATCAATCAGACGTTGGTATCTCCGTAGATAGCGCGGTCGATATTGCGAAGGAAACGGCAGATATTATTTTGCTCAAGAAAGACCTGATGGTCTTAGAAGAGGGTGTCATTGAAGGAAGGCAGACGTTCGGCAATATTGTCAAATACATCAAAATGGCAGCGAGCGGAAACTTCGGAAATATGTTTTCCGTTGTAATAGCAAGTATCTTCCTTCCTTTTTTACCGATGTTACCGGTTCATATCCTTACCCAGAACCTGTTGTGTGATTTTTCCCAGATGGGGATTCCGTTTGACAGCGTAGATAAGGAATATATTGCGAAACCGCGAAAATGGGAAACGAAATCTATGTGGTCGTTTATGGCGATGATGGGACCGCTAAGTTCGGTTTTTGATATCATCTGTTATGCGGTGATGTGGTGGATTATTAAGGCGAACACGATAGAGATGGCACCGCTGTTCCAATGCGGATGGTTGCTTTTTGGTACACTGTCCCAGACGCTGGTCATTCATATGATTCGCACATCAAAAATACCGTTTATCCAGAGCAAAGCGTCCCCTGGACTCTTCGTTTCAACAGCGCTTGTTGCCGTGGCAATCCTGTTAATCGGATTTACGCCGATTGCCTTGGGTTTTGATCTTATGCCGCTTCCGCTTGCATATCTGCCCTGGCTTGTGGTTCTCCTTCTCGGGTATTGCTTGTCGACACAGTTGATTAAAAAAGTCTATGTAAAAAAATATGGCGAGTGGCTGTGACCTTCGGTTAAAAAGTAGGCAAATAACTTCAAAATAAGCGTGAAAAGCACTGGAATTATTCGCGGCATTGGTATAAGATAGATATATGTGCAGATGAACATTTTTATCTTGCATGAACAATGTGTCCGTATATCATGATGAGCTATCTGAAGGGAGAAAAGTAGATGTTTGTTCCAATGAAAGAAATTGTAGACGAGGCGTATAAAGGCCGCTATGGAGTACCGGCAGTTCCGGCGTTCAACGAAATTCAGATTCGCGCTTCAATCGAAGCAGCTGTTGAGGCAAATTCCCCGCTGATTTTTTTGACGAGCAATCGCGGAGACGCCGATTTCAATCATAACATGGTTCGCCATTTTGCCGAGCGTGTTTCGGTTCCTGTAGCTCTTTGCCTCGACCATAGCCCGAGCTTTGAAGACTGCGTTATGGGGATTCGTACCGGATGTACAGCAATCATGGCTGACCGCTCGAAACTCTCTTATGAAGAGAACGTAGCAGAAGTTAAAGCTCTTGCCGAGATCGCGCACGCAGCCGAAATCAGCATTGAAGCCGAACTTGGTCATGTTGGCCAAGGCTCCAACTATTCTGTAGA
>CAZGYK010000196.1:2332-2720 GCA_964530485.1 uncultured Oscillospiraceae bacterium | reverse complement strand
GAAGATGCGAGAACTTCTTAACCCCGATATGTATGAACCCGTACTCCTCATACCATTTTCGAAGTCGACTGTTTTCTTCAATAATACCGATACCAATCCGCTTGCCGCCCTGATCGACGACTTCGTTCTTCGCAAAATCCAGCATCCTCTTTCCAATTCCCTTATGGCGTTCTTCTGGAATAACCGCCAGTTTTTCGAGATAAAAAAGACCCTCTTCCTTTTTCTCCAGCGCAAAAAAACCGACTGGTACCCCCTTCTCAAAATAGAGGTACATCAATATGCCATTTCGATAATTGTTTAGCAGTTCTTCTTCCTTAAGAAACGCGCCGTTTCCCGGACAATTCTCTGCCGTCAGCCCAAACTCCTCCGCCACCGTTGCAAAACTGCT
>CAZGYK010000196.1:0-2300 GCA_964530485.1 uncultured Oscillospiraceae bacterium | reverse complement strand
ATTTTTGCGGCTATATGGATCTCCTCTTCGCATATTTTTCGAACCATCGGTTTCTCTCCTCTTCTCATCAACAGATCCCAAAGATACAGTGGTTTTTTTTATTCTGTCATGATATACTAGTTCAATAAATAGAACTATACCGCTGTCGTTCAGCAGATTGAACATCTGTAATCTTTTGATAAGCGGTTATGGAGGCTTTCTATGAGAGATTATATCATCTTTACCGACTCCTGCGCTGACCTTGATCCCGTTATGATCGAAAAAATGGGCATTGAAGTCCTTCCGATGAAGTTCATCCTCGACGGAAAAGACTACGTCAACTGGCCGGATGCCCGCGACATCAGCTTTGGTTCATTCTACAACCGCCTTCGCGAAGGCGGGATGTCTTCTACAAGCCAGATCAATACTCAGGAATTTATCGACGTATTCCGTCCCTATGTAGAGAGCGGGAAAGACGTCCTCTATTTTGCCCTTTCCTCGGGTCTTTCCGGCACAGTCAACTCCGCGTTTATCGCGGCGGATGATCTGATGAAAGAGTTTCCGGACTCTAAGGTCCGCATCATCGATTCTCTTGCGGCCAGCCTTGGCGAAGGGTTGATGACATTTTACGCCTCTCGTCTCAAGAGCCAGGGAAAAACGATCGACGAAGTAGTTGAATGGTTTGAAAAACACCGCAACCAATTTGCGCATTGGGTTACCGTTGATGACCTGATTTTCCTAAAGCGCGGCGGCCGCCTTTCCGGTACAGTTGCGCTTGTCGGAACAATGCTTGGAATCAAGCCGATCATTCATGTTGACAACGAGGGGAAACTAACAAACGTCGGCAAAGCGCGCGGACGAAAGAAAAGCCTTGATACTCTGCTTGACCG
Organism: uncultured Oscillospiraceae bacterium; assembly: GCA_964530485.1. Taxonomy (GTDB): domain Bacteria; phylum Bacillota; class Clostridia; order Oscillospirales; family Ruminococcaceae; genus WRIP01. The sequence continues at coordinate 1,431 of CAZGYK010000196.1, read as the reverse complement.
CATGGAAGAAACCGCGATAGATCCGAAAAGCCAGATGATCTTTATCTCCCACGCCGACTGTCTTGAAGACGCAAAGTATGTTGAAAAAGAAGTCCGTCGCCGGTTTGGGGTAAAGGATGTTTATATCAATTATATTGGCCCTGTTATCGGAAGTCATGCCGGCCCGGGCACCGTTGCACTCTTCTTCTTTGCTACTGAGAAATAAGCGTTTATGGCAAGCTGCTCTGAGAGCTTTGTTTTCCAGATGACGTCTGAGTATCCAGCCAGATAAAAACAATAGCAACCTTTTGCGGGGCGAAAATGAATATCGTCATTCCTTCCGTCATGATCGGAGTTTGCCTCACGCTTATTTTTACCTTCGTCGAAAGAGAGCAAAAGCGTTCAAAAAATTCGAACAGCGTAAGACTCCCAAAAGTTTTCCAGATCACCTCTCTCGTTCTCGTAATTTCTTTGATCGCGTTTATCATTGTCTTTTTGGTTTTGGATCTATTTAGCGGACCGGGAGGCATCGGGGGTCTTCTTTTCTTTATCTTTTTCCTTCTAATTTCTGTTTTGCTGATGATCGCAGCATTTCGGTGGCGTATTGAATTGGAGGACGAGGGCTTTTTTTATCATCCAACATTCGGGCGGCCCCGTTATCATCTTTATAGCGAAACCGAAATCCGCAGACAATCGTTCACCGCTCTAAAAATTCTTGCAGGCGGTAAACGGTATGCGATCGATTCTAACGCTATCGGACTTGAGGAGTTTAAGAACAGAATTGAACCAAATAACGCCTATCCGGTTCAAACAGAATACCGCTAATAAAAACGGGTACCATACGGTACCCGTTTTTTCTGCTATTGAGCGATTTCAGCCTCGTTCTCTTCTTCGTCTTCCGCAATCTGTTGAATTAGTTTTTTCACCGTAATGTTTAAAAGGCTATTGTCACGGTTGAGATCGAGAATAATCCCCGACTGCAAAAGTTTTACAACCGGCCGAAGAGGATTCTCACTGCTTTGTACGACCGCAAGTTTTCCATTCGACAATTCTACAATGCCGCCGACAGGATAAAGCTCAAGTTTTTTCGTGAACATGGTGACAATATCGTAATCGAACGCGGTATCGATGCTTCCCATAATATATTCAACCGCTTCAGAAGGCGGCATCGGATCACGGTAAGGACGCTTGCTTGTAAGCGCGTCATAGACGTCTGCTACCGAAATGATTTTGCTCATAACCGGAATCCGACTTCCCTTTAGATTAAACGGATAACCTGTTCCGTTTACCTTTTCATGGTGAAGCAAAACGGTTTGCCACATTCCGTCGTCCCCGATCCCATTCTTGGTCAGATACTGATACCCTTCCGGTGAATGGCTTTTTACGAGGTTGAACTCCTCGTCGGTCAGCTTTGCGGGCTTATTGATAATTTCAATCGGGATCGCTGTCTTT
>CAZGYK010000195.1:0-2732 GCA_964530485.1 uncultured Oscillospiraceae bacterium | reverse complement strand
AGCGTCTTCCGAGCATGAAGGGGTCTAAGGACGTCATGCGAAAGAACCTCGAGCTGACATTAAAGAAACTTCGGACAGATTATCTCGACGTTTATTTGATTCACAATATCAACGCCGGGGAATGGAAAGGTGTTCAGGAGCTCGGCGTAATTGAGGAATACGAAAAGTTTAAGGCAGAAGGGCTGATCAGAGCCGTTGGATTCTCCTATCACGGCGGTCTTCCGCTCTTTAAGGAAGTCCTTGGCTGCCACGACTGGGATATGTGTCAGGTTCAGCAGAACCTTTTGGACAACGAGCGGGAAGTGACCGACGAGGGGATTCGGTTGGCCGGGCAAAAGGGCTGCGCGCTTGTTGTGATGGAACCGCTTCGCGGAGGCGGGCTTGCCAATGCGCCGGGAGATGTGCTTGGGATTTATGATCAGGCGGATATCAAGCGGACGCCGGCGGAATGGGCGTTCCGGTTCTTAATTGACAAGCCGGAGGTTTCTACGATTCTTTCCGGAATGACGACGCTCGAACAACTGAAACAGAATATCGCAACATTTTCGGCGCCCGACGCAGTTGCCGGGTGTTTGACCGAAAAGGAACGCGGAATCCTGACTAAGGCGAAGGCGGCGTATCTCAGCCGGACAACCATTCCCTGTACAGCCTGCGAATACTGCCTGCCCTGTCCCTCGGGAGTTAATATTCCCGGCGTTTTCGCAAGATACAACGAAGGCAAGATGTTTGACAGCTACGATAACGCAAGACGGAGCTATATGTTCGTTAAGGCCGGCGGCGGAGACGCGTCCCATTGCGTTGCCTGCGGCGCCTGTCTTTCGAAATGTCCGCAGAACATCAATATCATAGAGGATCTGAAAGTTGCCCACGAAACATTGGACGGATGGAAAGAGTCCTAGGCGCGATACAATCTAATGGTATTAATCAAAAACCCCCTTGATTATCAAGGGGGTTTTTCTGTTTACTTATCTTTGACCGAATCCTTTACCATTTGGAGATAGGGAAGCTCTTGGAATCCGTAGCGGCGATAGATTTCGATTGCGCGGAGGTTCTCTTTCGTTACTTCAAGACGAAACCGGGATACGTTATCCTCATATTCCTCTTTCAGCAGTTCGAAAAAGCGCCGGATCATTCCCTTGCCTTGAAATTCGGGGAGAACATAGAGTTCTTCGATCAAAACCGAGAGACCGCCAACTTCTGCGGAATAGGTAAAGCTCAGAAGTCCATATCCCGCAACAATCCCGTCCGACTCGAAGAGATAGCCACGGACATAGGGGCTTTCCGTAAGACACATTTCGAACGTCGTCTTAAAGCAGGACTCCGGAATAGAATGGCAGACCGCATCGGACGCGTAAAACTCCCGACACATCTTTAGAAAAACCGGATAATCGTCCGGGTTAAAACTACGAAAGACAACCTGCATAAAACACCTATTTAAACGAAAAACACTTGATAATGGGCTGAAAAACGACAAATACAGTATAAATCAACGGTTAAAATACAAAATGTATTATTTGAGCGTTTTGATTCCGCCCATGAACGGAACGAGGACGTCGGGGACGCTGACGCTTCCGTCGGCGTTCTGGTACTGTTCGAGGATAGCGGGGAAGATGCGGCTTGTAGCAAGACCCGAGGCGTTAAGGGTATGGGCAAACTGGAGCTTGCCTTCGGCGTCGCGGTAACGGATATTGCCGCGGCGCGCCTGGAAGTCTCTTGCGTTGGAGGCCGAGCTGACTTCTTTATAGATACCCATGCTTGGAATCCAGACTTCGATGTCAAATGTTCTCGCCATACTTGCGGAGACGTCGGCGGCCGCGAGTTTGCTGACGCGGTGGTGGAGGCCAAGTTTTTGGGCAAGGCGTTCGGCTTTTTCGACCAGTTCGGCAAAGGCGGCATCGCTTCCTTCGGCGGTTGTATACTGAACCATCTCGACTTTGTTGAACTGATGTCCGCGGATCATGCCGCGCTCTTCGCTTCGGTAGCTTCCCGCTTCGCGGCGGTAGCAAGGGGTATAGGCGATATATTTTTTCGGGAGTTCCGCTTCGGTAAAGATTTCATCGCGGTGAACATTGACCAGCGCAGTTTCAGCCGTTGGGAGCAGAAACTTTTTTTCGTCCCCGCTCGGGTTGGCGATATGGTAGACTTCGTCGGAAAACTTCGGGAACTGTCCGGCGCCGTAGCCGCACTCCCAGTTCAACATATGGGGCGGGAGGAGAAACTCGTAGCCGTCTTTCAGGTGTTCGCTAATAAAGAAGTTGAGAAGCGCCCATTCAAGCTGCGTTCCGAGGCCGCGGTAAAGCCAGCTTCCATTGCCGCCGAGTTTGACGCCGCGCTTGTAATCGATTAATCCGAGAGATTCGGTCAGCTCGACATGGTCTTTGATCGGAAAACCGAACTCCTTCGGTTCGCCGAAGACGCGAAGCTCCTGGTTGCATTCCTTGCCGCCGGCGACGACGTCGTTGTCGGGAAGGTTGGGGAGAGAGAGCATCAGATCGTTTAACTTTTCTTCGATTTCGCCGAGCTCCACCGATTCGCTGTCGATGGCGTCGCCGAGCTCGCGCATTTCAGCCATAATCGGGGCGACATCTTTGCCTTCCTTTTTTAGCTGGGGAATTTCTTTGCTGACGGCGTTTCGTTTGGCCTTCATTGCGTCGATATCCGGAAGCAATTCACGGCGGCGCGCGTCTAGACGGACGATTTCATGGATTTCTTCCGAAAAACCGCCCTCGACG
>CAZGYK010000194.1:270-2734 GCA_964530485.1 uncultured Oscillospiraceae bacterium | reverse complement strand
TTGCCGCGCATTTTTTCCTTCTCGGCTTCGGCGCGGAGCTTTTCCTGCTGCTTGATCTGGGTGGTCAGCGCGCTGACCACGACGGAGACGGCCAGCATGATCCGGGCTGCCTTTCGTCGATCGTCAATCCGGTAGCGAACGGGGAAACCGACCTTTGTATCGGATCCAGGTTTATCGAAAAAAGAGGATTTCAAACTTCGTTTATGCGCCGCGTTGGAATTCGGCTGTTGACATTCATTATTCGAATTTGTGGCGGTGTTAGGGTTACCGATGCAACGAGCGGGTTTCGGGCATGCAACAAAAAGTTGATCGCGCATTATGCGGACCATTATGCCCAGGATTATCCCGAGCCGGAAGCAATTATTTCGGCTTCGCTCTATGGTTTTCGCCTGAAGGAAGTGCCGGTTGTCATGCGGGAACGAACCAGCGGGACATCGTCGATTAGCCCTTTGAAATCAGTTTATTTTATGTTAAAAGTATCTGTCGCGATCCTGCTTTATCGTTTTTTGATGAAAAAACCAAAAAAAACGAAGTCGGATGAGCTGTCCAAGTAGAGGGAGAAAACATGGAAACAAATTTGCGGATCTTTTTATTAATATGTATTGTAATCTATTTTGGAATTATTGCCGTGATGCTCAAAAAGCGTTCATTGGGATTGCGGTATACTTTGATATGGATCCTATGTGGCGCGGGGATGATTCTGTTTGCGGCGTTCCCGGAGATTGTATTCCGCGCGTCTGCCCTGATCGGAATATCCAACCCGGTAAATGCTATCTTCTTTCTGTTTGCTACATTTTCGATCGTTATGCTTTTGTCTCTGACCTCGATCGTATCGAAATTCAGCGAGAAAAATCTTCGGTTGACGCAGTCTCTTGCATTACTAGAGGAGCGCGTCCATCGACTTGAACAGGATAAAGATCAAAAGTAGTTAGAAAGATTGAATCAAAGCACCGTACAAATGCTTGTGCGGTGCTTTTTTGTTGCGAAAATTACAGGTTTTCATCAATCACAAACCAATCATATGCAAAATTACCTTGTTTTGGAAGTGACTTCCGTGCAGATGTCACAAAACACATGTTCTTTCCCGGAAACGGTTGATTTCGGAGGTTTTGGTCGATATAATAGGTGAAGAATGGTGAAAAGTGGTTAAAAGTGGAGGATTTCACGAGAAATAAACCTTGGTTCACCAACGCAAGGGGAGCGTAAGCGACCATTCTGCGATTAAGCGAAAGGATGGAAAGTCGGTTGCTGACAGGCGAATATTTTCACAATATTGACCAAAAGGGCCGTATGAATTTTCCGTCCAAGCTTAGAGAAGAACTTGGAGATCGGTTTTATATCACGCGGTGGTTGGACGACTGCCTGGTTGTTTTCTCGGAAGAGGAATGGCAGGTTGTCTGCGACAAGATCAAATCGCAATCGTTTAGCCGTTCTCGGGATATTCAGCGATACTTGTTCGCGAACGCATGTCTTGTAGAACCGGATAAACAGGGAAGAGTATCGATTCCGCAGAATCTGAGAGAACGTTCAGGAATCACACGGGATGTGGCGATTATCGGCGTTCTGGATCGCGCGGAAATCTGGGATAAGGACCGTTGGCTCAAGAAGAGCGAAGAGATGGATTCGGATTTGTTCGATGACAAAATGCTGGAGCTTGACCTTTGATGAAAGATAATTTTGTGCATTTGCCGGTACTGCTTGAGGAATGTCTCTGCGGATTGGATATCAAGCCGAACGGAACCTACCTTGATGGTACAGCCGGCGGAGGGGGACACTCTTACGAAATAGCGAGGCGACTGGACAGCGGGATGCTGTTTTGCCTCGACAAGGATCCTGATGCGATTCAGGCTGCGAAGCAGCGGCTCAAAGAGTTTCAGAACGTATCGGTGATCGAAGGTGACTTTCGAAATGCGCCGGAACTTCTAAAAGGCAAGACGGATTCTCTCGACGGAGCACTGTTGGATCTTGGCGTATCTTCACACCAATTAGATGTTGCAGATCGCGGATTTTCCTACCATCTTGACGGAGCGCTCGATATGAGAATGTCACAGGATGGAATGTCTGCCGAAGACATTGTCAACGATTTCAACGAAACAGAACTAAAAGAGATTCTTTGGGAACTTGGAGAAGAGAAGTTTGCACCTCTGATCGCAAAAAAAATTGTTTCAAAGCGTGCGGAGTGCCGGATTAAGACGACGTTACAACTTGCGGATATTGTGGCATCTGCGCTGCCTCCGGCCGTTAGAAGAAAAGAAAAGAACCCGGCAAGAAAAACCTTCATGGCGCTGAGAATAGCCGTAAATGATGAATATGAAGCGCTCAGGGAAGGACTTGAAGGGATTTTTAATATGCTTGCTCCTGGCGGAAGGTTTGCGGTTATCACGTTTCATTCAACCGAGGACCGGATTGTAAAACAGTATTTTCAAAAGCTCCACTAGGGATAATGGTGGTGAATAAGTCAGGA
>CAZGYK010000194.1:0-260 GCA_964530485.1 uncultured Oscillospiraceae bacterium | reverse complement strand
GATGTACCTGCCCGCGGGAATTCCCGGTCTGTGTATGTGGAAAGACGCCGAGAGCAACATTGGTTAACAAAAAGCCGATCATTGCGTCGCAAAAGGAACAGGAAGAGAACCGCAGATCGCGGAGCGCAAAGCTAAGAGTAATCCAAAAAAGGTAAGGGTACAAAGACTATGAGGACAGCGGCATACAATTTGGAACAATTTGCTCCCGAGAAAGAGCAGCAAACAGCAGAAATCAGGGTGGTCGATAATCCGAGGCAGAA
>CAZGYK010000193.1:727-2745 GCA_964530485.1 uncultured Oscillospiraceae bacterium | reverse complement strand
AACCGTTGTTGGAAGCATCAATGAGCTTGCCTCGTCTTTCAAAGAAGCGCAGGTCGCTTTGGAAGTTGGCAAGGTCTTCGATACTGAGCACCCGATCATCTCCTACGACAATCTCGGGATAGCGCGCCTTATCTACCAGCTGCCGACGACGCTATGCGACATGTTCTTAAAAGAGGTATTCAAAAAGGGATCGATCGACTCGCTCGATCAGGAGACACTCTTTACCATTCAGCGGTTTTTCGAGAACAACCTCAACGTCTCCGAAACATCGAGAGGGCTTTTTGTCCATCGGAACACCTTGGTTTACCGGCTTGAAAAAATCAAAAAACTAACCGGACTGGATCTTCGACAGTTCGACCATGCGATTATCTTCAAAGTTGCGCTCATGGTCAAGAAGTATCTGGACGCAAACCCGGAAAAATATTAATCAGTTGAGCGACCGTGAATAACGGTCGCTTATAAGTGAGTCGGGCGGTTTCTGGAAAGTGTCTACACAAGTTTTCTTTATGTTCACGGTTTTGTCTTAGAATCGTGATAAAGTAGATGAGGTTTTAACCGTTCCCGAAGAATCATGTTTTCAAGGATGAAGGAGATATTCATGATTGAATTCAAGGGCGTATCAAAGGCATATCCCAATGGTACGGTAGCGCTGAGCAACCTGGATCTGTTTATTGAGAAGGGGGAGTTTGTCTATATTCTTGGACATTCCGGCGCGGGGAAAAGCACCATGCTCAAACTTCTGATGCGGGAAGAAAAGGTAACCGACGGTACAATTATGGTCGGAAACTATAATCTCAATACGATTAAAAATCGCCAGATTCCGTATCTTCGGAGACGGATGGGCGTTGTGTTTCAGGATTTTCGCCTGATACCGAACCTTACTGCATATGACAATGTTGCGTTCGCTATGCGCGTGACCAATATTCCGAGCAAGGAGATTCGGAAACGCGTTCCGTATATTCTTCATTTGGTCGGACTTTCCAATAAATCGCGGGTATATCCCGATCAGCTGTCGGGCGGCGAGCAGCAGCGAGTTGCGCTTGCGCGGGCACTTGCACACAACCCACCGATTATCATCGCAGACGAGCCGACCGGAAACATAGACCCGGAGCTCAGCTATGAGATTATGGAACTTTTGACGGAAATCAATAAACTCGGCACCACGATCCTCGTTGTCACACACGAACAGGATATGGTCAAGCAGTTTCATAGAAGAACCATCAAGCTTGAAAAAGGCGAAATGGTGTTTGATACCGGAAAGGCAGGGGTATAGCGATGACGGGAGGAAGTTTTCGATATCTGGTAAAACAGGGACTCTCCAACCTTTGGCTAAACCGACTGATGACGGTTGCTTCGGTTGGCATTCTTATGGCTTGCCTCATTCTCGTAGGCGGGGCCACCTTAGTTTCGTTAAACGTCCGCGACATCTTCCACAACATCGAAAGCAAAAATGAGATGGAAGTGTTTCTTGTAACTGATGTTACGAAGGAACAGCAGGAGAGTATTGAAGGCAGAGTTTCGGCGATGCCTTCTGTTTCGGAATATCGTTTTATCGATCAGAGCGAAGCGCTTGAAATCGCGAAGGAAAAGCTCGGAGACCAGGGAGAAATCCTAGACGGGTATCTCCTCGACAACCCGCTTCCACCCTCTTTCCGCGTAAAGCTGAAGGATATCTCAAAAACCGAAGAGGTTCGGGCAGAGCTTGCCCAAATGCCCGGGGTCGAGATGGTAAAGGCGATGACTGAAGTCGTTGATACGCTGACTGGACTTGAAAAGGCACTTTTGATTTTTGGGGGCGTTGTTGTCGGCGTACTGATTCTGGCCTCGATCGTTGTAATACAGAACTCGATTCGGCTTACGGTATTTGCGCGCAGGCGCGAGATCAATATTATGAAATATGTCGGGGCAACCAATGGATTCATCCGCCTTCCGTTCGTCGTTGAGGGGATGATGGTTGGAATTATTGCCGCGTTTCTTGCATTCTTTATCATCTTTGGAATCTACAGCGGAGTTCTCAA
>CAZGYK010000193.1:0-717 GCA_964530485.1 uncultured Oscillospiraceae bacterium | reverse complement strand
GATTTTTGAGGAGTCCAGCATCAATTGGATTTCGCTCGTTTCTGGTCAGCTGATTCCGTTCCGTGCCATCTGGATGTGGGTTGCTGCGGGATTCTTTGGCGGCGGGATTTTGCTCGGCGCGCTAGGAAGCAGCAGCGCGATTCGGAAATACCTAAAAGTCTAGACGAGTTCGCGACAATCCATTTGTGAGGTATATGAAAATGACAAAAAGACTCCTTGCCTTTGTCCTTGCGTTTCTGATGATGGTTTCGGTGATCCCGTTCCGCGCATCGGCGGCGACTCTTGAGGAACTGAAAGCGGAGAAAGATAAGCTCGTCAAGATGATTGAGGAAAAGAAAAAAGAGCTAGCGGGAATTCAGGACACCGTAGCGAAGAAACAGGCGATAAAAGACCAGTATGAAGAAAAGCTTCAGGGGATTCTCGACTATATGACGGTTCTTCAGCAGACGATTGATGAGGTTAAGGCAAAGCTGACTGAAAAACAAATTGAGCTTGACCAAAAAGAGGCCGAACTTAATAAAACCTATGATACGTTTGGCAAGCGGCTTCGCTATATGTATATGAACGATTTTACCTCCCCGCTTACCGTGATCCTCGGGTCGGACAGCTTTTCGGACGCGATTGTCCTCGGGGAGTATATGTCAAAAATTACCGAGCACGATACCGAGCTGATCGATCAGATTACCGAGCAGCGAAATATAGTGATGGAGCTTCGCG
>CAZGYK010000192.1:610-2827 GCA_964530485.1 uncultured Oscillospiraceae bacterium | reverse complement strand
ATTTTGTCGAAACCAACATGAGAAAGGAGACTGTCAATCTCCTGTTGATCCGGAACCCGGTACTCCTTAGAAAAAAAACCCCATTCCTCTACGAGCGGAAAAACAGTGATGTCAAACATGCCGCCGGTCATGGTCGAAATATCTTTTGTCCGTTCTATCAACCTTGCTGTCTCGGACGAGACTTCGACGAAATCTCCGGAACCGGCGTTGATCTGAGAAATATCGCTATTCGGATTTGTAACTGAGAAAAGCTTTTCAAGGCGGTAAATCTCCGCTTCACAGGCATCAAGCGCAGCCTCGCGCTCCTTCCCATAGATCGTAAAATTCATAGCGGTATCCATCCCAAAAAAGACGTTGGATACGCTCTTCCTTTCAGCACACGACGAAAGCGGCACCGCAATGAAAACAACGATTAGTACGACCGCGAGTATTCTTTTCATGATTCTATTTACTCCGTAGCCCAAGTTGGCCATTTCCTTTTGAAGATGAGGAAGATGATTGCCGAAGCCGTAATCAGTCCAATCCCGACGAAAGCGACCGCCATTCCATATGCATCGGCAAGCGCCCCGGCAATAATCGGCCCAACGGTCATTCCAAGACCATAAATCGATTGGAACATCGCGGCAGCAGACGAGCGCACATCCGGGTTGACCCCGCGGATTGCCAGAGAATTAAGGAGCGGCTGAAGAATTCCGCGCGGCGCGCCGCTTATGAGAACCAAAAGAAGAATTACCCAAATCTGCTTCGCAAACGCCATCGCAACTAGTGTAGCGCCCGAGAGAAGAAACGAAACGATTACCGAAACCTTAACCCCGAGTTTATCCTCGAAAAAGGAACCGGAGAAGTAGGACGTTGCGATAGCAAGAAGAGTTGCAAATGTCGAAGACAGCCCTAGGGTAAAGTTATTCGCGCCCATATCGCGCAATACATTCGGAATAAAACCGAACACGCCTGCAAACGAGCCAATCTGAAGCAGCACAGCCATCAGAGAGAAAAAGATCAAATCTTTATTCTTAAAGAGCGCGACAAAATCTGCAACTTTCGGGGGCATCTTTTGTTCGGTTGGAGGTTCCGGAACCGTTGACAACAACACGATACCGATAGCCGCTGATACGGCGGATACCAAAAAGGTTAGCTCTTCGTTAAAATAGGTAGCAACAATTCCGCCAAGGAATGTCGCGATTACTTGGCCGACAAACATCGACGTACTAATAATGCCCATACTCTTCGACTGTTGTTCTAAGGAGTAATAGCTATTGTACGATACCATATAGATCGCCCAAGTTGACGCTGAGAGGCCGGCAAGCGACCGACAAACCAGCAAAAACATCGGCGTTTTTGCAAAGAAAAATCCGACACCGGATAAGAGGGCAGATGCCATTCCAAGAATCAAAAACGCTTTTCTCTTGTTGATTCTATCGCTCCATACACCGATTGGCAGCCGAAGAATCAGCTGAACCAGCCCGTAGGATGATAGAATCGTTCCTATCATGGTGTAGTTGACGCCAAGCCCTTCACAATATGGGCTTAGAATCGGAACATAAAAATAAATTGAAAACCAAAGGAAACAGGTTGCTATATACATTTTCGCTATGGTTTTCTTTCGTTTGTTCTGATCCATCGCTTCCCCTTGTCAATTCCGTTATTTCTTAAATTATACTCCACAAGTCAACCGAGATAATAACAATGCTCAGCCTTTTTAACTCTTTTTCGGATGGAATCAATCTAGACCGTTTTCTTTTTTGTGAAAATGCAATATAATAGCAGATAATCTAAGAATGCCGATGGTCGAGTCTTTATGGCGCGAGTTCCGGGTTTTGATTGTCAAAAGCATCGGGTAAAGCGCATACGGTCGACATAGAAGGGAATCATCATGGACGTAGCCTCTCTCTTAAAGGGAAAAAGGAAACTGCATTTTGTCGGAATCGGCGGAAGCGGCATGTTTCCGATTGTTGAAATACTCCACAGGGAGGGTTATCAGATCACCGGAAGCGATGTGAACGAAGGAGATATTATCTCTGCTGAAAGAAAAATGGGGATTCCCGTCACGATCGGTCACCATCAAAACAATGTTGGCGACGCGGAAATTCTTGTCACAACAGCGGCGCTCCTACCCGGAAACCCCGAAATTCAGATCGCTGAACGCCACGGGATTCCGATTATTCCCCGTTCCGAAATGCTCGGATACCTTACCTCACGGTTTCATAATTCTATCTG
>CAZGYK010000192.1:0-600 GCA_964530485.1 uncultured Oscillospiraceae bacterium | reverse complement strand
GGCAAGACGACAACGACATCTATGGCTGTTTCGATTTTTATGTTTGCCAACAAAGACCCGGCCGCAATCATAGGCGGAAAACTTCCGTTGATCGGCGGCTACGGACGCGCCGGAAGCAGTAACACAATCATCGTTGAATCCTGCGAATATGTCGATACATTTCTACATCTTGACCCGGCTTACGCGGTCATACTCAACATCGACGCAGACCATCTCGATTACTTTGGATCTCTCGACGGTGTCAAACGTTCTTTTCACAAATTTGCCGAACTCGCGAGAACTGCCGTCATTGCAAATCGGGATGATGAAAACACGGTAGACGCACTAAAAGGCGTTCCAAACACTGTTATTTGGTTCGGAAAAAACGAGAACAGTGATTATCAAATTTGCGATGTTGAAGATACCGGGCGGGCACGTTACCAATTCTCGATTCGTAAAAAAGATCAAACCCTTTTTGGTCCTTTTTTGCTCAATGTCCCGGGAAAACACAATGTTTATAACGCAGCCGCAGCAGCGGTAGCGGGTCTCGAATGCGGTTGCAGTGAAGAGGCTATTCACAAAGGCTTTGAGAGCTTTCGCGGGGCGGGAAGACGCTTTGAA
>CAZGYK010000191.1:0-2864 GCA_964530485.1 uncultured Oscillospiraceae bacterium | reverse complement strand
GGGCAAAGCCCGCTGTTTCAAAACGCTTTAGCGTTTTGAAATTGACTGACTATATGAAATGCTGGACGAGTTGACGAGTCACACCCCTGTTGGGGGCGGGACTCTATCCGGCAAAATACACGACGCAAGATCGGACGGACGAAAGGGGTCTCTGATGACTATAGACGAAGAAATCAGCAGCGCAACGATCGTAACCAAGGGCGGCGGAAAAATGGTCGACTCTTGGAACCGGATTCACAAGGAACTTCGCCCAAAGCTGAACCCGAACAAAAGGACGGCGGCGGAGGTTCTCGATTACGCTAAGAAAAAGTATCCCTTGACCCCGTTTTTCGATCCAAAAGCGATTCGCGTCGCGGAGCTTAACGCGATGGGGCGGATTGATCTTCGCGAACAACAGGATTATAAACCCGATATCGCAGTTTTCTTAGTCGAAAATGAGGGAAACGGGGCGATACTTTATGAGCGGCAGTACCATGATCTCAAAGAATGGATGGATGAGATTCGGAGCTGGGAACTGGAATCTGACCCGCCGGTAGACAAAAATTACCCTGAACTCGAAAAGGAAGACGAATGGAAATCGCTGATTTTGATCAGCTTTGATTTTAGCGGCAATCAAGTCTTTGTTGAAGGAAGCCAAAGCCTGATGAACGAACTGTTTGCCTATCACGGACTGGACGAAGAGGAACTCGAGAACCCGTATCTTGTCTATTGGTACGCGAAAACTTCAGGAATACTGGAGGAAGAAAAATGAGGCGGATTGGACTTGTTACCGGGCTTGGGCCAGCTTCGACCGTTGATTATTATCTTGGACTGATCAACGGATTCCGAAAGAAGTTTCAGACGGAGCATTACCCGGAAATTGTCATGTTCAATGTTGACATGGAGCGGATGTTCTTTTATATGAACGCCGGGGATCTGAAAAATATCACGGCATATTTTTCGGAATCGGTTGACCGGCTGAAGGCCGGCGGAGCAACCGCGGCCGCGATTTGTTGTAACACACTTCACGTCGTCTATGACGAGCTGAAAAAGCAGGCTTCGCTTCCGATGATCAGCATTATTAAGGCGACGAGGCCGTAAGGCGGGGGTACCGAAAACTGCTCCTTCTCGGGACGGCGTTTACCATGAACAGCGATATGTACCCGAAAGCGATGGAACGGCGGGGAATCGAACTGGTTCTGCCTAGCGTTGCCGAACGCGCTCGGATTCAGGAAATTATTTTTCCGGAACTCGAGGAGGGGATTGTTGATCCGGTTAAAAAGCGAGAGGTTCTTTGGATGGCGGAGGAGATTCTTAGAAAAGAAGGCGCAGAGGCGGTTATTCTCGGCTGTACCGAACTTCCGCTCATGATCAAAACCGGGGACCTTTCGGTTGATTTACTCAACACGACCGAGATCCATGTCGACGCAATTCTCGATTATCTCGCGGGGGAAGACAAATGAAGATGCCCGATTCTTTGTACAGTTCGCTTTTCGCGGTCTGCGGGGTAAATTGCGCGTTTTGCGAGGCGCATCTCAGGGAAAAGGACCGGTGTTCCGGCTGTCTTTCCGATCCAAAGACGATTACGAGAAAGAGCTGTAGGCAGTGCGCGAAAAAGGAATGCGCGAAAGCCAAGGGGTATACCCACTGTTTTGAATGCGGCAAATATCCCTGCAGCAGAATCAAGCCGCTAGAAAAGCGATACAATCAAAACTATCGAATCAGCCTTGTTGAAAACAGCAGAATCGCAAAAGAAGAGGGGATTGATGCCTTGATGAGGGAACAGCGGGCAGCGTTTCTTTGCGACTGCGGCGGGGCCATTTCGGAGCATACCGGCGTTTGCAACGAATGCGGGAAAGAGCGGGGGATACTATGACCAAGCGGGAATTGATTGACCTTTGTCTGACGTTTCCGGATTGTTACGAGGACTATCCGTTCGACGGCGAGCCGGAGAATTCAAAACGGGGGGATGCCTGGGCAGCGATGCGGCATCATTCCAACAAAAAGACCTTTGCGTTTATTCGGATTCAGGGAGGGGAACTTGTCGCCAATCTGAAATGCGAACCGATGAAGGCGGATTTTTTGCGGAGCGTCTACCGCGGGGTTATCCCGGGATACCATATGAACAAGGTACACTGGAACACCGTTTCGGCGAATTCGGATGTGCCGTACGAAGAACTCGTTATGATGATTACCGACAGTTACCGACTGACCGGGGGAAAGGGAATATGATCGAAAGAATTGCGATTGAACGAAAACAGCCGCTCTTAGAAGGGCAAAAAGAGATTTTCCTTGCCGGAGGCTGTTTCTGGGGAACCGAAGAATATCTTTCGAGGATAAACGGCGTTCTTTCAACCGACGTTGGATACGCGAACGGAACGACCGAACATCCAACCTACGAGGAAGTATGTTCAGGTACCACCGGATTTGTTGAAACAGTGCGCACTGTATACAACCCGAAGGGAATATCGATGATTAAATTACTAAATGTATATTTTGAATCGATTGATCCGACGGCGGTAAACCGCCAAGGCAACGACATTGGAGACCAGTACCGGACGGGGATCTATTATACCGACGAAGAAGACCGGAGTACGATTGAGGCGGAGATTGACGCACTTCAAAAGAGGGTATCCGGAACGGTAGCGGTTGAAATCAAACCGGTTTCCTGTTATTATCTCGCAGAGGAATACCATCAGGAATATCTCAAAAAGAACCCGGGCGGATACTGTCATATAGTCAGTCAATTTCAAAACGCTAAAGCGTTTTGAAACGGCGGGCCTTGCCCGTCGCCACGCCAAAGGCGTGCGACTGACTATGCAGCAAGGTCAACGCCGCCACAGACGGCGCGCGGCACACGCCGCGAATGAAAAACGCTTTAGCGT
>CAZGYK010000190.1:0-2889 GCA_964530485.1 uncultured Oscillospiraceae bacterium | reverse complement strand
ATGTATTCATCCGTAACGATACATCCGCGGTGGTTGACTTCAAGTCCTTTTGTTGTTGACGCAATTAGCGGGTTTGGGGAGGTTCCAATCGCCATGACGACGGTATCTACAGGAAGCAGAAATTCAGATCCTTTTAATGGAATTGGCGAACGTCTTCCTGAATCGTCGGGATCCCCAAGTTCCATCTTGATACAATCCATTCCGGACACCCTTCCGCTTTCGTCTGAATGTATACGTTCGGGGTTTGTAAGCGTTAAGAAGACGATTCCCTCTTCCTTCGCATGATCGACCTCTTCTCTTCTCGCGGGCATTTCCTCGTCAGAACGGCGGTACACAATATATACTTCTTCCGAGCCAAGGCGTTTCGCACAGCGGGCGGCATCCATAGCGACATTTCCTCCGCCGACGACTGCCACGCGCTTTCCAGAATAAATCGGCGTCTCATAGCTGTCATCATACGCCTTCATCAAATTGATTCGGGTCAAGAACTCATTGGCCGAGTAAACCCCAACGGCATCTTCGCCCTCGATATTCATAAAGCTAGGTAAACCGGCTCCAGTTGAAAGAAAGATAGCCTCGTACCCTTCAGAAAACAGTTCATCTATTGTTTTGACGCGCCCAACGACCGAATCTAGGCAGATCTCGACGCCAGTTTGTAGAAGCTCATTGATTTCTTTCTCAACGATTGATTTTGGAAGACGGAACTCCGGGATTCCGTAGACAAGAACGCCGCCTGCTCGATGAAGCGCCTCAAAAACGGTCACGCGATATCCAAGCTTAGCCAGTACACCGCTACAGGTCAGCCCGGCGGGGCCGGAACCGATTACTGCAACTTTATTGCCGCTGGGAGAAACAGCCTGTGCCTTAGAAGACACGCTCGCGTTGTCGGCTACAAAACGTTCTAGGCGCCCTATCGCAACGGGTTCTCCCTTAATCCCGCGAACACACTTTGCTTCGCATTGAGTTTCCTGAGGGCAGACTCTGCCGCAGATTGCCGGAAGGGCATTTGTCTCTTTGATGATTGAATATGCTTCATCAATTTTGTTTTCGGATATTTTAGCAATAAATGAGGGGATATCTACATTGACTGGGCACCCTGTCACGCAGGGCCTGTTTTTACAGTTGAGGCAACGCCCTGCCTCTTCTAAAGCCATTTCAAAGGTATAGCCCGTTGCAACTTCGTCCCAGTTTTTATTCCGAATATTTGCTGCCTGATGTGGCATCGGGACTTTTTTATGTGACATATTGGGCATCAGGCATTCCCTCCGTATAGCTTGCAGGCGTGTTCCCTCTTGCCGGTTTCAAAATCCCGATAAGAAGCGTTCCTTCGAATCAAAGAGTCGAAATCAACTAGATGGGCGTCAAAATCCGGGCCGTCTACACAAGCAAATTTCGTTTTTCCTCCGACGGTTACGCGACATCCGCCGCACATCCCGGTGCCGTCAATCATGATCGGATTCAAACTGACGATTGTCTTGATTCCGAATTGGCGCGTAACTTCCGCAACCGCACGCATCATGACAACCGGGCCAATCGCTAAAACTAGGTCGTACTGCTTCCCCGATTCTATCAGGGCACGGAGTTTTTCTGTTACAAAACCTTTTTCCGCATAGCTCCCGTCATCGGTTGTGATATATAGATTGGTACACGCGTTCCGCATCTCATCCTCTAATATAACAATATCCTTGTTACGGAACCCGGCAATTATGTCAACATCCGCTTGATGATTATGGAGATATTTTGCCTGCGGATATGCGATCGCACAGCCGACCCCGCCACCAACAACTGCGACACTATGAAAACCATCAATCTCTGATGGTTTTCCGAGCGGCCCAATTAAATCGAGGATCGAATCACCTTTTTCTAGAGAACCCAACTGTATCGTAGTATAGCCGATCATTTGAGCGATGATCGTAATCGTTCCGCGTTCAATACTAAAATCAGCAACAGTCAGAGGAATTCGTTCGCCTTTTTCATCAACTCTCAAAATAACAAACTGACCTGGTTTTACTTTTCTTGCGATCTCCGGCGCGGAGATTTCAAGTAAAACTGTGTTGCTGTTAAGCATTCTTTTGTTCTTTATTTCATTCATATGATCCCCTACCATTCATTCATACGATGTCAGGCTGACATCGCCGGAAAAGAGAATGATATCGTTCCCGTTTTCGGTTACGATCAGGTGACCCTGATCTGTAAAATCCTTTGCTATCCCTGTAATACATTTTTCAAGTACCGTCGCTGTGATTTCTTTGCCGAGAACACAGGAATAGGCTCGGTAATCGGAAAGATAGTCTTTTGGATTAGGACTTCGCGCTAGAATAATAAGTTCACTCAAAATTTCGGCAACAAAAGAGTCAACATTCTTTACGTCACAGAATTCGGACAAAGAAGCAGCACGCCCTGAAAGTTCCTGGGGGAACGCATCGGTTGAAAGATTAATTCCGATTCCGATAACAAAAATCGCATTTCCCGACGGGTCAGTATGGCTCTCTACCAGTATCCCTGCAACTTTTCTACCGTCAAACAAGATATCGTTTACCCATTTGATTTTTGGAGAAACTGAATAACAGCGACGCATGGCGCGAATAACAGCGACTGCTGCTGCGGGAGTTGGCGGGTAATGCTCGAAAAGTGGTTTTTCGGTATGCAGCAAAACCGACATGTAAAGGCCGCTACCCTGCGGAGAAAAGAAGTCTCTTCCTCGAGTTCCTTTCCCTTTTGTCTGGCATTCGGCTATAACAAGGGCATCGCTAGGATGATTCTGTCTTGCAAGACTCATTGCATAATTATTTGTAGAATCGATCGACTGAAAATGAAACAGATCAATTGATTCTGGAATCAGCGAGCGAAGAGACTCATACATCGTTTTAGTTTTCTTCCTTGACATGA
>CAZGYK010000189.1:0-2907 GCA_964530485.1 uncultured Oscillospiraceae bacterium | reverse complement strand
GAATCTTCGGAATTCCCATAACCGAGGCCGCCTCATACGGGGCCCTGTCTTCATATTTCAAAACATCTGAAAACATAAGAAATGCAAGCGGAAAAGAATACATGACCGAACCGACTACAATCCCCCAAAATCCATAAATCGATCCCTTGAGATGAAACAGGTTGGTAAGAACCCCGTTTGCGCCAAACAAAACAATCAAACCCATTCCATGAGAAATGGAAGGAATAATCATCGGAAGCGTAAAGATCAACGCCCAAATACCTCTCCCTTTGATTCCGGTTCTCGAAACCGCAAAGGCAAGCGCTATCCCGATTGTAACCGATATCGCTGTTGCGGTAAGGCTTGTCAGAAGAGAGTTTTTTAGCGCACCTTGAAAACGAACCGACCGGATTAGCCCCAAAACATCGGTATCAAACAGCGTAACAAACATTGTAAAAAGCGGCAAAAGAACCGAGATCGTAAAAAAAGCAATCAATAACAGTTTGAGATACGGAACGCCACGCCCCTTGTTCCCGGATATTCCCGCTCGGCTGAATGAATCTTTTTTCATCTCACCGTCCCTTTGTATACCGCGCCAAGGAATCAATCTTCATTTGAAGGTTGTTCAGCACGAAGCGTTCGATATATTCGTTGGCAGGATTCCTGACGATCTCATCCGGCGTATCAATCTGTTGGATTGTTCCCTTTTCGAGCACCATAATTCTGTCTGACATCGCAAATGCCTCTTCCTGATCATGGGTGATATAAATCATCGAAGAGCCGTACTGTTTTTGAATTTCCTTCAGTTCCCCTCTCAGAGCCAAGCGCGTATCAACATCAAGTGCCGACATCGGCTCGTCGAAGAGAATTACATCGGGATTCATCGCAAGCGTCCGCGCTATCGCAACCCTTTGCTGCTGGCCGCCTGACAATTTGTTCGGACGTTTATCCCGATGTTCCATCAAGCCCATTTGTTGTAAGAGATCTTCCGCAATCTTCCGGGCATCAGATTTCTTTTGCTTATTCCATTTTAAGGCGTATTCGACGTTCCCAAGAACTGTCATATTTTCAAAGAGCGCGTAGTTTTGAAATACAATTCCCATCCCTCTTTCAGAAGGCGGTGCATTTGTAATATCGTTCCCGTCCTTGAAAATCTTTCCGGAGTCGCAGTCAGTCAGCCCGATCAGAATCCGAATCAGCGTTGTCTTTCCGCATCCAGATGGACCAAGGATGGAGAGAAACTCCCCATCCTTTACGGTAAAGCTGATATTGTTTAAGACCTCGCTTGTCCCAAAACGTTTTTGGATTCCCTCAACAACAAGCTTATTGTGCGCAGTTAATAGATCCATTTATCGAGAAGCCTTTCCTTTTCCTCCGGAGTATTATTGCTCATATCTCCGTAAGAAATGTCGGTCGGATAGTTTTCTATCACAAAGTCCAGGTCTTTATAGACTTTCTCCGGATAGAACTTTTCCTTATCTTCCTTGTTTAGAGTTTCATATAAGAAGTCAAATACTGCCTTGACCTCAGCCCGATCTTCCTTACCTTTCATTACCGTCATTCCGTAAGAGGAATATGGAGAACCTTCCTCAAAAAACAGAATTTTAAGCGGAGCGCCATTGTTGATTTCGGTAACTGTTTGCGCCGTCATCGCGAGACCAATAACCGCCTCTCCCTGTACGAGCGCATTCACAGGGCCGGACCCGGATGAGGTATACTGAAGAATATTCGGAGTCAGCTTTTCGAAGTAATCGAAGGCTTTATCCTCGCCCCAAACATTCACGAGATTCTTGAGGAACATATATCCTGTTCCGGACGATTTCGGATTCGGCATCGAGATTAGCCCTTTATATTCCGGTTTCAAAAGATCCTGATAGGAAGCCGGTTCGGGAAGATTTTTCTCCTTGAGCAGCTCCGTATTAACAGCAATACAGCCGCCGTTTCGAAGTTCCGGCAGATATTTCCCATCGGGATCTATCATTTCCGAAACAAAGATCGACTGGTCATAAGCTGAAAGGTCAGCAAAATTGTCCTTGAGCTGCCCGAGATATCCATATTCCAGTTCCTGAATAATATCCGCTTCAGTCTTCGTTCCTTCTGCTTTAAGCTTCGCAGCAAGCGTCCCGCTAGACATATATTCAACAACAATATCATAATCCGGGAACTGTTCTTTTAATCGCTTTTGCATATACTCAATTCGGTATTCCTCGGCGCTGGAATAAATAACAACTTTATTCCCCGCCTTTTTGCCGCCGCACCCGACAAACAGTACCACCGCCAACACACAGACAAGCGCAATCGCCAAATATCGTTTCATCTCAGTTGCTCCTAGTTTTTCGGATTGATATGAACAAATACAGACTAAATTATACCAATAACCCTAGTATTTTGTTCAATATTATAGATGATACTCTTGATTTTGAACTTTGTCAATTTTCTTTTTTTGCCAGTTTCGGACCATTCACCCTTCGTACACGATCACAATAATATAATTGTAATAGCTGAGCCCAGCGAAACCTTTCGAAACCGCATCATGAATTCGCATATTTCAACGCTAACAAAGACAATTTTTACAACAAAAAAAGCCGTCTTTCGACGACAATGCGAGTCCGTCAGACGAGTTTTCGAGCTTTACATAAAAGCGAGAAAATAATGAAGCGAAGCGGAATGTTCACATTTGTGGCGCGCTGCCATTACAGTCGCTGCGCTCCCTCGCGGTTTCACCGCTCGCGTGAGAATTCGAATCCCCGACCTTCTGGTCGCGCGTTCTCGCTACGCTCGAATCCCTGCGGGACTCGTTTTCCGATGGAAAACTCGCGTGTAGCCAGACGCTTGAAAAACAAAAAAGCCGCCTTTCGACGACAATGCGAGTTCGTCAGACGAGTTTTCGAGCTTTACATAAAAGCGAGAAAATAATGAAGCGAAGCG
>CAZGYK010000188.1:0-2938 GCA_964530485.1 uncultured Oscillospiraceae bacterium | reverse complement strand
CCCCGTCAAATCCACTTTCCAATACATCCGGATAAATTGTTCCCTGCAAAAGATATTCGGCGTCGCCATGTTTCTTCGCCTCTTCTGCGAAGACCTCAATAAACTCCCCGCCAATAATCTTCCTTTTCTGCTCCGGATCGGTGATCCCTTTTAACTTCCCAAGAAAACGGTCTTCCGCATTGATTCGGACAACATGCATCTGGAATTCCTTTTCAAGGATTCCCATTACTTCATCGCCCTCATTTTTCCGCATCAAACCATGATCAACGAAAATACAGGTCAGGTTGTCCCCGATCGCTTTGTGAACCATTACGGCAGCAACCGTCGAGTCTACGCCGCCGGACAGCGCGCAGATTACCTTCTTATCTTTAAGTTCCTGCTTCAGATCGAAAACCGCGTCTTTTGCGTAATTTGCTGCTGTCCAGTCCCCAATACATTTACAGCGATCAAATAGGAAGGATGCCATCTCCTTTTTCGCCGCTTCTTCTATCAAATCCGGTTCAGATTTCGACTCTATTACAAACTGCGCCGAACCAAGCTTATTCCTGCAATACTCAGCCCCCGCTCCAACGGCGAAAACCGGGATCTCACCCTTTCGGAGTATTTCGCTCAAATCATTTGGAAAAAGGGCATTGTCCGCCCTGTTCCCGGTTAAAATTACCCCAACCGGGTTGCTCTCCCGGATTTTTTCCCCTATCATTTTCGGATCAACCACTTCGCAGTACACATCGCGTTCCCGAACCCTTCGCGCCGTTAACTGCGCATATTGCCGGCTTACATCTGCAATTAATATTGTTTGCCTCATCCTATTTCTCCATCCTCTTAGATATATGCCTTATTATACAAGCATTGAAATCAACCCGCAACAAAAAGTATTCCTTATTCGAAAGAAAACCAAGGATCGCTCCTTGTACTATTCGGATGTTTTCAGTTCCAACTCTTTCCGAATCAGATCATTCGCTATCTGAAATGCCTTGATCCTCCTCGTAAGCAGTGTATGTTGAGACGTTCCCGGCCGCAGTTTCGGTTCAACCTTTTCACATTTCTTGATTGTCGATTCTATCGCTCCCAACGCCTCTTCCAGCTCAGTTTTGGTATAGTCTTTCATTTCGCTCAACCCTCTGCCCAAACGTCAATTATATCCTATCTATCATTTTACATGATCAGGATTGTTCCGGCAATGGTGTCGAAAACAGAAAAAACCGGCACAGCTAAAAACTGTGCCGGTTTTCATCTCTTCAAAAATCTCTTTGGTCCTAATCGTTGGTAAGTGAAAGCGTGTACGGAAGGTTTTTCGGATGGCATGCTCCGGTTACGCGTACAAACCTTGATCCGGTTCGAAGCGCGTCAATGTCCTTCGCGCCAGAGTATCCCATCGCCGCTATCAAACCGCCGACCATCTGGGAAACAACCTCCGCAACCGTTCCAACATACGGAACCATCCCTTCTGCTCCCTCGGGGACATATAGCTTGCTTCCCGGCTGAAAATGCCGATCCCCTCCAGAACGCACCATAACCGCCTTGGAACCCATCCCGCGATAAGGCTTATATTGTTTGCCCATATTGGTAATCGATTGACCTGGGCTCTCTTTGGTTCCAGCGAACAAAGAACCCAGCATCACCGAATTGGCCCCAGCGGCAAGTGCCTTTGCGACATCGCCCGAAAACCGGATTCCACCGTCGGCAATCACTGTTACGCCGCATTCGTCGGCAGCCTCAGCGCAGTTCAAAATCGCGGTAAGCTGGGGAACGCCTGTCCCTGCTACCGTTCTTGTCGTACAGATCGCCCCAGGGCCCATCCCGACTTTAATACAGTCGGCTCCGGCGGATGAAAGCGCGCGTACCGCTTCCGGAGTCGCTACATTTCCGCCTATCAGCGGGAGATCTGGAAATTTCGCTTTGATGCGCTCTATCGCCTTCAAAACCTGCAGTGAATAACCGTTGGAAACGTCGACGGATATGATGTCGACTCCGGCGCTTACAAGCGTCTCGACCCTGTCGGTAACGTCACGGGACGTTCCGACCGATGCGCCGACCAAGAGTCGATTCCGCTTGTCACAAACCGCGTTATCAAACCCAAAATGGTCGGTGTACTTAACTTTAAAAATATGCTGCGCCTGTTCATCCGAAGTCATACTCCGGTGGACAATTCCAATTCCACCCTCTCTTGCCAAAGCGGCGGCTAGTTCCCATTCCGTTACGGTATCCATATTTGCGCTGACGAAAGGAATTTTCAGCTGAATCTCCTTCGTCAGTTTTGTTTCTACTTTAAGCTCTGACAGCGGATATTCCGAATACCCGGGTAAAAGCAATACATCATCGAACGACAGTCCTTCAAACGCTATCTTATCCATTTGTATCCTCATAAAATCGTGACTCAAAACGACAGCCCTTCCGCAGTTACGGAAGGGCTGATAACCGTTTTTGGATTACTTCTTGAATGCAGTAACAACGCCGGAACCAACCGTGCGTCCACCTTCGCGAATCGCGAAACGAAGACCTTCTTCGATAGCGATCGGGGTGATCAGCTCAATGTCCATCGAGACGTTGTCGCCAGGCATACACATTTCAACGCCTTCCGGAAGTGTTACAACTCCGGTAACGTCAGTTGTTCTGAAATAGAACTGCGGACGGTAGTTGTTGAAGAACGGGGTGTGACGTCCGCCTTCATCCTTTTTCAGGATGTAAACCTGTCCGCTGAACTTTGTGATCGGGCTGATCGAGCCGGGGGCGGAGAAGGGCGCCGATGTTGTCGCCGGCTTCAGCGGAATCAAGCAGCTTGCGGAACATTTCAAGTCCGGTAACAACGGTCTTCGGCTTTTCGGTAGAAAGACCAACGATTTCAACGCTGTCGTTAATCTTAACGGTACCACGCTCAACTCTTCCGGTTGCAACTGTTCCACGTCCGGTGATGGTCATAACGTCTTCAACCGGCATA
>CAZGYK010000187.1:0-2948 GCA_964530485.1 uncultured Oscillospiraceae bacterium | reverse complement strand
TTCTCGATGGAGTTCCCCGCACGATCGCTCAGGCTGACGCCATTGCCGATATGGGAATGGATGTTGACCGGGTAATCAGTATCGAGATCAATGACGACGTTATTGTCCGCCGCATGGCCGGAAGACGCGTCTGTCTCAACTGTGGGATGAGCTACCACGTAGAGCACAATCCTTCGAAGGTTGAAGGGGTCTGCGACGGTTGCGGAGAAAAGATTCACGTTCGCGATGACGACCGTGAGGAAACCGTTAAGGAAAGACTGAAAGTCTATCACGCTCAGACCGAACCGCTAAAGGACTATTATAAGAAGACAGGAAAACTCCGCTCGGTAGAGGGCAATGCGCCGATCGAAGAGATTACAAGAGATATCCTGCTTGCCTTGGAGAATTAGTCACATGGTTATGCTTAAAACGGCAAATGAACTCAAAAAGATGAAAATCGCTGGAGAGATCAGTGCCGGGGCATTAAAGATAGCAAAGGACACGATTCGTGTCGGTGTCTCCACCGCTTACATCGACCAGCAGGTCCATGGCTATATACTGGAAAGAGGTGCAAAACCTTCTTTTCTCGGCTACGGCGGCTTCCCAGGTTCCATATGTATCTCGATCAATGATGAGGTTATCCATGGAATACCGGGAGATCGAAAAATAGCCGACGGCGACATTGTCAGTATCGATGTTGGAGCAACAGTTGATGGTTTTCACGGCGACAATGCGGCAACCTTTGCAGTTGGAGAAGTCTCGGGAGAGAATCTCAAGTTAATTGAAGTAACTCGGGAATGTCTGTTTAGGGCTATTGCTGTCGCGAAAAAGGGCAACAGAATCGGCGACATTGGACATGCAGTTCAAAGTTACGCCGAGGAAAACGGTTTTTCGGTTGTTCGAGAATTTATCGGACACGGAGTCGGAAAAAAACTCCATGAAGACCCTGAAGTTCCGAATTTTGGAGTATCAGGGCATGGCGTAAGACTACTTCCCGGAATGACCCTTGCCATCGAACCGATGATCAACGCCGGACAAAAGGAAATTCATATACTCAAGAACGGGTGGACGGTTGTGACAGAAGATGGGAGCAATTCCGCGCATTTCGAAATGTCGGTAGCAATTACGGACAACGAACCGGTCATCCTGACCGAGTGGCGCGAGGTGCTCTAATGGATCTGGAGATAGGACAGGCTGTGATTTCTCTTTCAGGGAGAGATAAGGGACGCTATCTTGTCGTAACCGAAGTTGGAACTGATTTTATTTTCGTAGCCGACGGAAAGCTCAGAACATTGGACCGGCCAAAACGAAAGAACCCAAAACACCTTTCGGCGACGAAAAGGGTGTTTGACAAAAAAATCCTAATGAGTGACAGATTACTGCGCGAGGCCATCTCTGATGCGTTTGGCGCAGACCACCGGTAGCATAAGAGGTTAAGGAGGCAAAGACTTGTCCAAAGACGATGTATTGGAAGTAGAAGGCGTAGTCAAAGAAGTATTACCAAACGCAACATTTTTGGTTGAACTTCAGAATGGCCACAAAATCCACGCACATATATCGGGGAAGTTGCGCATGAACTTTATCCGTATACTGGCGGGGGACAGAGTGACTGTCGAGATGTCGCCCTATGACCTGACTAAGGGAAGAATCACCTGGCGGTTTAAGTAACCCGTTTATTTGTAGGAGATGTCGTCCACGTTGTGGAGACAAACAATGGAGGTATATATTATGAAGGTACGTCCTTCTGTCAAACGGATCTGCGAGAAGTGCAAGATTATCAAGCGCCATGGCCGCGTTATGGTAATCTGCGTAAACCCGAAACACAAACAGCGCCAGGGTTAGGCGCAATGAAGCGGAGGTATTAAATCTATGGCGCGAATTGCTGGCATTGACTTGCCAAGAGAAAAGCGAGTTGAAGTAGGACTTACCTACATTTTTGGCATCGGCAACAGCCTTGCTAAAAAAATCATCACGGATACCGGAGTCAATCCTGATGTCCGGGTCAAAGACCTTACCGATGATGATGTTGCTAAGCTAAGAGAGTATATTGACAAAAATGTCAAGGTTGAAGGCGATCTTCGCCGCGATGTCGCTCTCGACATCAAACGCCTTGTCGAAATTGGCTGCTATCGCGGTGTTCGCCACCGCAAAGGGCTTCCGGTACGCGGACAGAGGAGCAAGACAAACGCTCGTACACGTAAAGGGCCCAGGAGAACGATGGCCAACAAGAGAAAGTAAGGAGGATTATCGTAAGAATGGCAGCACCTAAAAAGAAAGCTACAGCTACAAGACGCCGCCGCGAACGCAAAAATATTGAACGTGGCGCAGCGCATATCCAGTCTACATTCAACAACACAATCGTAACGATTTCTGATGTTACCGGAAATACAATTTCCTGGGCAAGCGCAGGTGGTTTGGGATTTCGTGGTTCCAGAAAATCGACGCCGTTTGCTGCACAGCAGGCAGCAGAAGTTGCCGCCAAAGCTGCAATGGAACATGGTATGAGAACGGTTGAGGTTTATGTTAAGGGACCTGGTTCCGGACGTGAAGCAGCGATCAGAGCGCTTCAGGCAGCCGGCCTGGAGGTCAATATGATCAAGGACGTGACCCCCATCCCCCACAACGGATGCCGTCCCCCGAAAAGACGGCGCGTATAATCTGCGCAATTGTTTTTGTCGGTTCAACTGTTGTCCGACAAATGATCTGAAATCAGCTTGAGCTGATATTACAGGAGGTAACTTAGATATGGCAAGATATACCGGCGCTGTTTGCAGGTATTGCCGCCGAGAAGGCGAAAAACTGTTTTTGAAGGGCGACCGCTGTTATTCGGAAAAATGTGCCTTTCAGCGCAGAAGCTACGCACCCGGCCAGCACGGACAGGCGCGCAGCAGAAAACCGAGCGAATACGGAAGCCAGCTTCGCATGAAGCAAAAGGCGAGGAGATACTACGGCGTGCTGGAGAGCCAGTT
>CAZGYK010000186.1:0-2962 GCA_964530485.1 uncultured Oscillospiraceae bacterium | reverse complement strand
CAATGAGTTGATAAAAAAGTAGCCGGCGAACGTCGTTCCGGATAACAGCGCAAGAAAGTTTCCAAGTGCGCCGCCGCTCCCGATATTGTCAAGACAGCAAAAGAAAACTCCGCCGACAATAAAAAACGATGTAATGATATCTATGTTTCTCGGCTTTTTCTTGGTATAGATCCAAAACAGGATAATCAGGAACATCGGAAACGCATATTGAAGCATGATCGCGTTGGCCGATGTCGTGAGCTTATTGGCCATCGTAAAGAGCGTTGTTGTCGCGGCCATACAAAGTCCGCCAATCATCGAATGGAAGGTGAACTTGATTTTGATACTTCTCCGCAAAATAATCTTAAACAAAAACGCAATCAAACAGCGCGCGGCGTTAATACTGAACGCCGCCCAAGGAACCATCTTAATAAATAGTCCGCCCGCGCTCCAAAGCAGCGCCGTCAGAACGACTGCCGCATACCCTTTTACCGTCTCGCTTCTCTGTTTCATTTGTTCTCCGTCTGTGGTTTCTTTTGTCGATAACTCCTGATCTCCTGCCGATCGATGTTTATACTCTTAAAAGCGGTTCTTCTTCAAAATTAAAAATAGTATATCATAAAGAAAACGCCCGATGGGGCGTTTTTTTGAAACGTTCAAAATCTTTTCATGCATGAACGCTTCGCCTTTATGCCCCGCTATCCTTCGTCTCTCGCGGGAACCTGCACATTTCGCATTCCGCCGGGTAAATACAGTACCCAATTTAAGATTAGTCGATCCTCTTGATCCGAATCTCGCAGACGTCGCCGCCCTTTGCGATGGTATCCCCCAAAAAGAACTCAAAGTTTTCATAGGTGCTGATAATTCCGCGGTCCCCGTCCATTGCAATGTCACAGAGAAGCGGAAAATCCTGTTCCGGGATCCCAAGCTTCTGCCAGGCGGCTACAAGCGGACAGTAATGAAAATCGATATCGAGGTTCTTTTCGTCATTCTTGACGTCCATCTCAAAAACGCCGACGACGTCCGGGTTTGCGAATGCGTTTTTGAACTCGGTAAGGTCTTTGGTATTGGGGTACTTATTCATCCCATGGAATACGCCGCAGCTAAAAATCGCTTCGCGCGCGAATTCCGGATCAAGCCCGTTTTTGACGGCAGAATCTAAGAGAAGCGCGAACCAGGTTGCGCGGTGTTCAATCGCCCCGCGAAGAAGATCCGTCCGTTCGTCTTTCCGATGCGGCTCATTTTTTATCATACTCGTTGCCTCCTTCTCTGTTGTATAAACTAAGCATATCTGTCCGCTCCCTTTGCTGTCAACGGAAAATCCGCCGAATTTTATATAAAAAACCTGTCCGTTTCCCCAATGCGCCTTGACAAACCGCTCCCGAATGGGATAACATATCCATATCTTTACGTTTTAGGAGGATATCGGCGTGGATCGGTATCTCAACAGCAATATGATAATGCCGATGTGTGGCGCCATGTGTGCCACAGGTTTTAGCGTGTTGCGATTTTAGTTTGGGACGAGCGTATTTCATGTTCCCTGTTTCGCAGCGCGAGACAGGGATTTTTTATTGAAAGGAAAAGGAATATGCAGATTCGTGACCTTCTCGTTGACAAACGCCCGACCGTCTCTCTCGAACTGTTTCCCCCGAAAAAGGAAAGCGGTTTTCTCGAGGCAAAACGCGTGGTCGAAGAAACGGCATCCCTCTCTCCCGACTTTATCAGCGTAACCTACGGCGCTAGCGGCGGCGCCCACAAACATACCGTCCCGCTCGAGGGCTATACCGAAAGCCTCGGCGTAACCGCCCTCGCCCATCTTACCTGCGTCATGGCCGCAAAGGATGAGATCGCGTTGATCGCGGCCGAAATGAAGGAACACGGCGTCTCGAACATTCTTGCGCTTCGCGGCGACATTCCCGAAAACGCTGACTTTTCTGGCTCCGGCCATTTTCATCATGCTGCCGACCTCGTCAGAGAGCTCGCAGCAATCGGCGGATTCTCAATCGGCGCCGCCTGTTACCCGGAAGGCCATGTCGAGAGCAAAAACCAAAAGGAAGATATCCGCTATCTGAAAGAGAAGGTCGATGCCGGATGTGACTTTCTGACAACCCAGATGTTCTTCGACAACAATATTCTTTATAAATTCCTCTATAAAATCCGCGAAGCCAGAATTACTGTTCCGATTCTCGCCGGAATCATGCCTGTGACCAATAAAATCCAGATCAAGCGGATCGTCGAGCTGAGCGGAACAGTTCTCCCTTCCCGATTTGCGAATATTGTCGACAAGTTCGGAGACGACCCGAACGCGATGCAGCAGGCCGGGATCGCCTACGCGACCGAACAGATTGTCGACCTCTTCGCGAACGGTGTCAACGGCGTCCATGTCTATACAATGAATAAGCCCGCCGTCGCAGCGGCGATTTTACAAAATATCTCTTTCCTGCGTCCGAAACTGTGACCGCGCGGGAATCCGAAGCGCTCCGCTATCTTGGCTATAAGGAGAGAAATCCGGACGCAGCGGTATCCTCGCTGATTGCCGAAAGTTTTGCCCTTCTCGACGAAACTGCGGATTTCCGCTTTCTCTACCGGATCTATCCGGTGTTGCTCAAAGAAAACCAGATCAAAACCGAACTGTTTTCCGTCGAAAGTGAATCGCTCCGTCAACATCTTTCTGAATCAGAATCTATTCTTCTGTTCGCCGCTACGCTCGGCGCCGAAGTAGACCGCGCGGCGCTTCGCTTTTTTGATACCGCGATGCAAAAAGCGGTCGTGTTAGAGGCTGCCGCAACTGTTTTTCTTGAAGAAAAGTGTGATCGCGCCCTTCTTGAAATCCAGGAACAATGCTGTCCGTCTCTCTTTCTTACCTCCCGTTTTTCCCCCGGCTACAGCGATTTTCCGCTGACGTTCCACCGCACCATCCTGTCATTGCTCGGCTCGGAAAAAATCGGTGTCGGCTTGACCGAAAGCCTGATCCTGACGCCCC
>CAZGYK010000185.1:0-2965 GCA_964530485.1 uncultured Oscillospiraceae bacterium | reverse complement strand
GGGTACAACATGGTATTAAATGAATCGGCAACGAATATTTCGCAGGGGCAAAAGCAGCTCTTAACCATCGCCCGCGCGATCCTCGCCAACAGCAAAATCCTGATTCTCGACGAAGCGACAAGTTCGGTCGATACCCGAACCGAAATCATGATCCAAAAGGCGATGGACAACCTGACAAAAGGAAGAACTAGTTTCGTGATCGCCCATCGACTCTCAACCATCAGAAACGCAGACTTGATTTTCGTGATCAACGAGGGAGATATTGTCGAACAGGGCACTCATGATGAGCTTCTCAAAATGGGAGGATTTTACGCTAATCTCTACAACAGTCAATTTGACTTTGCATCAAACGAATAGTCCTTTACCCCGGGTAAGAAGTTTTCTTTCCCGGGTTTTTTCTGTCCTATTTACCCATTTTTGGGGTACCAAACCAAAAAACATTATCTATCCTTCGCCTTTACAGGCGTAAAGAAATCTGTCAAAATAGAACTATTGACAGAATGGAGGTATCTTACATGCTACAAATCATGCATGTTTCGAAGAAATATGGAAAAACACTCGCGAATGACGACGTCAGTTTTTCGATCAACCAAGGACAGACTGCGGTATTGCTCGGTCCGAACGGCGCCGGAAAATCTACTATTATTAAGTGTATCTCCGGTCTTCTCCGCTTTAACGGCGATATCACTATCGGCGGATATCCAAACAAGTCGATCGAGGCAAAAGCGCTCCTCGGTTATGTTCCCGAAATCCCGGCAATCTACGATCTTTTGACCGTCGGGGAACATCTCGAATTTATCCAGCGCGCCTATAAAATTCAAGATCCGCTCTATGCCGATCAGCTCTTGGAACGGTTTGAACTCTTCGACAAGAAGAACAAACTCGGCAAAGAACTTTCAAAGGGAATGCAGCAGAAGCTTTCGATCTGCTGTGCGCTCGTTCATCGTCCCCAGATGATTATTTTTGATGAACCGATGGTCGGTCTCGACCCACACGCAATCAAAGTACTCAAAGAAGTTTTTGTCGAACTGAAACAGTCCGGCTGTTCCCTTTTAGTCAGTACCCACATGATCGACAGTGTCGAAAACGACTGGGACATTGTTCATATCATGATGAACGGAAAGGTTGCCGCTACCAGGACAAATGGAGAAGAGCAGCAAAACGGCCAGTCTTTGACAGACCTCTTCTTTAGCATAACGGAAGGCGGGAATAAAGAATGAATGCTCTCCCCTATCTCTTTATTACAAAACTTAAAAACCGGTTTCGCGAACTGCTTCGGAAACCGGCACAGTTGATCTACTTAGTTTTTATGGTCGGAATGGTTGCAATGGTTCTTTGGAGCGGAAACATGGAGGAAGCTCAGGCATCCAAACCGGGCGATCCCAGAATCCTCAGCGGGATTATAACCGCCTACTATACGCTGATGTTTGTTCTGACGGAAAAAAGTGGGTTTTCTCGTGGCGGCGCGCTATTCTCTTTGCCGGACGTCAACTTAATTTTTACAGCGCCGTTTAAGCCTTCCCGCGTCCTCTTTTTCGGGATATCCAATCAACTCGGCACCTCGCTACTGATGGGTCTACTTATCCTTTTCCAATATGCCTGGATCAATCAAAATTACGGAATTACTGCTGCGGGTATGGCAGTACTAATTCTCGGTTATGCGGCTATCATGTTTTCCGCTCAGCTCTTTTCGATGATCGTCTACTCCTTTACGAGCGGAAAAGACAAACTGAGAAACCTACTTAAAAGCCTGTTCTACGGGGTCCTGATCGCATATGGCGCAGGCATCGCGATTTATTCTTATCTTGGATCGAACGGCGACACTGCAATTATGCTCGAACGTTTGCTTAACGCTGTGAGTTCAACGGCAGTAAAGCTT
The DNA here is from genome assembly GCA_964530485.1 of uncultured Oscillospiraceae bacterium. GTDB lineage: Bacteria > Bacillota > Clostridia > Oscillospirales > Ruminococcaceae > WRIP01. The sequence goes on along the minus strand of CAZGYK010000185.1, from coordinate 1,086 downwards.
CTTCCTTTTGGCGGCTGGTTCGGCGGAATATTCTTTGACTATTATACCGGCGCATCCGCTTTCCTTCCGATAGGGTTGCTCCTGTTCTTTCTTTTTTTCGTTGGCTCAATTCTCGCGGTTATCTTCTTCAAACATGACTACTATGAAGACGTTCTCAAAACTGCGGAATACAACTACTCTGCGATTGTCGCGAAAAAAGAGGGCAAAACGCAAGAAGCAGTTCCAGAGAATGTAAAGGTCGGCAAAACCGGTTTTACCGCCGGAGAAGGCGCAAGCGCGTTTTACTACAAACATCAGATTGAAAACCGCAGGGCAAAGCGGTTTATCCTAAGTCCGCTCGAAATTGTTTTTATGGTGATCGTCATCGGGTTTTCGTTTATCATGAAAAACCTGATGGGTGAGATGATCGTCATCTTAGCGCTCGGATTCGGAACCTATATGCAGATTTTCACGTCGGCTCTCGGAAGACTTCCGAAAGAGTTTGCGAAGCCATATATCTATCTTGTCCCCGAAAGCTCTTTTAACAAACTTTTCAACTCCATTCGTGATACGTTCCCCGGAATTCTTGTAGAAGCTGTGGTAACCTTTACCGCTGTCGGTCTTCTCGCTAAGGTCGGTCCTCTCGAGATTCTTATGGCAATCCTTGCGCGTATCAGTTTTTCCCTTCTGTTCTTGGCGCTCAATATTGTCTCACAGCGTATCTTTGGATCCGGGAGTTCAAAAGCTTACACGATGATGTTCTATATCCTCCTCCTTTTGGTTATGATCGCCCCGGGTGTTGTCCTTTCGATCATCGCCGGCATCACCGGACTGATCGCAGTATCCCTACAGTTTACGCTCTGTCTCTGCCTGTTTGTCAGCAACATTTTTGTATTTGCTCTGTCCCTGTTCCTTTGTCGCAACATGTTACAATATGCAGAGATCAACAACTAGTTACGTATCATTCAACAACAAAAAGAGATCAAACATTTCGTAAAGAGCTTAATGGAATGTGGGATTAAAAAAAATAGCAATTAAAACAAAAGTCCCTGTCCGCCTTCATCAGTTTTGGAAGGATTGGAGTCTTTTTCGTCAGAATTGTCAACA
>CAZGYK010000184.1:0-3002 GCA_964530485.1 uncultured Oscillospiraceae bacterium | reverse complement strand
GGAATCTGGCTGGCCGAGGGTGACGGCGCAGGCGGCACGGCGAACAAGGACTATGACCAAGCCAACTGCACGCATGTTTGCAGTGAGGCTTGTAAAGTATCGGTAACGACTGAACCGACAAATTATCTGATTCAGTTTTATCCGAACGCAGATTGCGTAGAAGAGGATAAGATTGATGAGATCTCGATTGTCGGCGGAAAAATTCCGTATTCGTCTTTTAAGGGATTAATCGACAAGCTCGAGCAGGAAGTCCCAGTTGGAGAAGAAGAAGGACTGCTTGGATGGATGAGAAAGTCCACCGGCTCGCTTTTTGATCTCCGCGCGGCTCTTGCTCTCAATTCGGATCTTCCCGATGATCCTGTCATTATCAAACTGTATCCGGAAGTTAGCGGTTTGTTGAAGGGCACGGGTAAACCAAACGGACCGCAAGGTGACCCTGACGCGAAAAATTATGTCAATTTCTATATAGACTATGGCGCGGCAGAGGCGGAACTTTACGGTGTTCGCGAAATTGGCGCCGATGGAAAGATGGTAGGAATTCCTTATGTTCTTCCGACAGGCGTTTTCCCGGAAAACAAAACGAAGTTCCTCTATTGGGGAGTGTCAAGAGACACTGATCCTGAAAATCTTCCCGCGATGTTTGACTTCTCGCAGACCTTGACAGGTGATGTCAGCGTTTACGCGGTATTTGAGGCAAGATATCTCGTCAAGTTCCTCGATAAATCTGGACAGGTTGCAAAGACGATTGTCGTTGGACCGAGCGACGCGATTCCTCAGCCGGATCCCTCTATTGCGGGGAACCCGGACCAGAACAGCCACTTTACCTATTGGTACCTTGAGGGCGGAGCGGAAACTGATCCGTTCGTATTCGGAGTTACCACAAATAAGGATCTTGTTCTGAAGCCGTATTTCAGCAACAAATACTTTGTGTTCTTCGATTCTGAAGGAACCCAGTTTGACCATCAGGTCGTTGAGTCCGGCAAATACGCTACAGACCCGGGCGTCCCACAGAGAGCAGGCTATACGTTCTTGCGTTGGTCTGCGACACCGAACGGGGGTTCTGCGTTCACATTTAATAAGACGAAGATTACTAAAGACACAACGATATATGCGGTCTGGAGAGCAGATTATTCTCCGGTAACGATCATTTACTGGTTTGAAAAGCCGAATCTTGTTGAGGATCCGGGAACGGACCTCAGTAAATACGAGTTCAATAAGGTTGAGGTTAAATCAAGTTTTAAGTCTGGAGCGACCGTTGACTACAGCAGCGGAACAGGACTTAACGGAATTAATCATGGTGTATTCGCCTTTGCGGATGCAGCCAAGACTGTTCTTGGCAACGGAACGACCGTTGTAAACGTTTATTTTAAGCGTATTGTGTATACGCTTAAGTTCGACCTGGCTCCTTATGCAGATGTAAATAACGTGACGCGCGACTTTGTCGGAACAATGCAGTTTAAGGAAGGCGCCGATCAGACAACTGTTTATACACAGGGCAAAAATGTAACTCCAAAACAGTATCAGATTAACGTCAAACTTGAACAGGATATCTATGACCTCTGGCCGAGCAGCGCAAACGTGAAGTTCACTATGAAAGGCCAAGCGTACAAAGACAATAAATGGACTGATGTTTCTTATGGATTCTCGTCTTGGGGTTCATTCGTCACTAGAAGGATTGTTGTTACAACAGACATGCTTCCGTCAACAACACCAAACGGCGCGAAGGAACTTACATATAAAGCCAACTGGGCAGAATCAACCAGGGATGTTAAGGTTGAGTATTGGTTCCAGGCGCTTCCTCACGAAACAACGGGAACAGAAACAAAGACCTTTGATGGCACCACCTATACTTTTGCGAAGAGCGGCTATTATTCGCAGGATCTTACTCTCAGCGGTTCGCTTTCCGCTAAAAAGATTTCTGGCGTTGTCAACGTCGGAACGGATAATATTAAGGTTGGTGATGAAATAACCACCTATCGTTTCTATTATTCGCGGAACGCACATACCTTCTATTATAATACGCAGGGCGGAAATACAATCGCCCCGAAGACAAACGTTCTCTTTGAAACACGCCTGATGGAAAGCTCCTTTAAGCCGGCTAACCCGACAAAGACCATTGACGGTATTGTCTACAAGTTTGAGGGTTGGACGCTGGATGCAGAAGGGAACAAACCTTTTACCTTTGGAACGGATTCGATGGATCCGAAGGACATCGCAATCATGCCGAACTCCGACGTGACACTGTTTGCCCAGTGGAGTTCGACCGCGATGAAGATTGAATTCTTTAGCAACTTTGCCGGAACGACTAAGGTCACCGAAATGGGTACCGGATTTAGAGGAACCCTTTCGAAGGACGCTGTTGCTGCAGCGACCGGATATACCGAAGGTTCGGCTTATGACGGAAAGGGAACATTTGAAGGCTGGTATCTCAACAGAGGCGCAGCCGGATTCAAGAAGTTCTCCTATGAAATGCCGATCACCAACGATCTGAAGCTCTATGCCGGTTGGAAAACCATCGGATTTGCCGTAACCTATAGCTTAAATGGTGTTTCCGGTACTGCTCCTGTTGATGCCAAGCTTTACGACATCAGCACAGGAACCCGTATTCAGGACTTCCCAGCCGATGTAACCATTCCGAACGGAAAAGTATTCATCGGGTGGAAAATTGAATGCGCAGGTGACGGGAACGGCACCATGGTAAACCCGGGCGATTTGGTTCAGATCAACGGAAATACGAAGTTTGTTGCGCAGTATGGCGACGCAGCTTCGTACGCGAGAATTGTTTATCATCCGAATTATCCGGCCGATTTGAGCCAGGATACTACAGTTAAATCGCAGTGGGTTAAGAAGGGCGCGACCGAGACCCTCTACGGATCGGGTACCTTTACGCTCCCGACCGCCTCGCTGATCGGTTGGAGTACTTCCAGCGGCGAGAGTGCAACCATTACAAACCCACTTGGATCCTCCTATGATGTACCTGCAAACGCGACAGAGATTCATCT